>JABUEZ010000039.1 GCA_013314795.1 Candidatus Profundicultor aquiphilus
TTGAGTTGGTGCAGTATTTGAAAAATGCTTGTGAAGATTTGCGATATCGGTATCATATAGGTATTACCTGTTCTTCGGCTACTTTTTATCCTGGCCAGGAACGGTACGATACCTTCAGCGGTTATGTGTTGAGGGATTTGCAGGGAAGTTTGGGGGAATGGCGAAGATTACAGGTTCTGAACTACGAGATGGAAGTAGCCACACTTTTTACCATGGCCAGAGTTTTTGGTCTTCGGGCTGGCGCAGTCTGTGGAGTTCTGGTGAACCGGTTACGGAGTGAGCAGGTGTCGTTCGAGGTAATAGAAGAAGTGGAGCGGAGATTGGCTCAGGTGGCAAAATTCACTGCAGAACGGATTCTTGAAAGGGGTCTATAGGGTGTTTCTGGATCGATGGCTGGTACTCCTGGAACAACGGTTCTTTTTTCTGGCTCTGGCTGGATATGTGGCTCTGAGTATTGGTATTGGTGTTTTTTCCTGGCAGTGGCGCAAGTGGTTCTTCTTCTTTTCTTCCTTTCTTTTATTGTTCTTTGGCATGGAAGAAAGAGTCCATGGTCATATTGAATGGCTGGCTATGGCCGCGCTTGGGGTGGCGCTTCTTGTAACGTTCTGGCATCGGGCCGAAAAGCTGGGGCAGTTTTTCCTGGGGTGCTGGATTATGGTAAACTTTTTCTCCTTACTCTTTCTTGTTTCACGGGAAGTGGAACTCATCAGGTTTCTGGTTCGAGTTCCCATCAGAGTGTGGTTTATAGTAGCGGTGGTCTGTGGAGTTTTATCTCTTTACCGGTATTTTTTGCACCTTTTCAGCGCTCTTTTGGGGAGTGCTCTTTTGATGGCGGGATATTTGAAGGTTATAATTCGAAGTGGTTTTGAAGAGTCGTTCTGGGGAGAGCCGCCTTTTCTGACCTTTTTGTTTCTGGTGTTCACAATTTTTCTGTATGCACTTCGGGAGTGTGAATAGATGGAAGGATATAGGGATTACGTCCTGCGGGCTATGGTCGAGGATACCCTGGTAACTGCGTATGTGGCGTCATCAATGCATCTTGTAGAGGAAGCCCGAAAACTTCATGGAACAAGTCCTGTGGCCACCGCTGCGCTGGGGAGGGCTCTCACTCTGGTAGGGATCATGGGAGTGGTATTGGCAGAAAATCAGCGGGTTTCTCTGCAAATCTGCTGCCGGGGACCACTTGGAGGGATTTTCGTTCAGGGGAACTGGAAAGGTGAGGTCCGGGGATACGTTTCCCAACCTCTGGTGATTGTGCCACCTCGCGAAGATGGAAAATTGAACGTTGAGGCAGCGGTGGGGAAAGGGTCGCAGCTGATTGTAGTTCGGGACCTTGGCTTTGGGGAACCCTGGGTGGGGAGTGTGGAAATGCCCCGAGGAGGAATTGCCTATGATCTGGCTTATTATTTCACGCTTTCGGAACAGCTCCCCACAGCCTGTAGTGCCGGTGTGTATGTGGGAACACAGGGAGAAGTCCTCTCGGCTGGCGGATTTATTGTGCACACCCCTTCGGGGACCGATGAGGGAGTGGTGGAACAGCTCGAGCAGAATATTTCCCAACTCCAACCAGTGAGTTTGGAATTCTTTGCGGGGAAAAACCCGATAGATCTTTTGGCTGAACTTTTACGGGGTCTCCGGTACCGGGTGGTGGGAGAAAACGCTCTTTTTTACCGTTGCTCCTGCTCCAGAGAACGGGCAAGACACATGCTTTCTCTTTTGGGAAGGAAGGAGATCAAACAATTGCTCCAGGAGGAAGGTCGGAGTGAAGTGCGCTGTGTTTTCTGTAACCGGGTTTATCTCTTTACGAAAGAAGAACTCGAAGCTTTGTTGACAGAAATCGGGTAGGAGGTTAAGGAGTTGAGAACTTTTCGTATTGATTATGAGAGAGAACTGAATGAAGAACAACAGAAAGTGGTGTTTTCGTCGGGTGGACCAAGCCTGGTTATTGCCGGCGCAGGGAGTGGCAAGACTCGAACCATTACCTACCGGGTAGCCTGGCTTCTGGAAAATGGTACGCCTCCCCAGTCCATTCTCCTGGCCACGTTTACCAATAAGGCGGCTCGGGAGATGCTGCACCGGGTGGAATTTCTGCTTGGGATAGAAACGAGAAATCTCTGGGGTGGTACCTTCCACCATATTTGTAACCTCATCTTACGTCGAGAAGCTCAAAGAATTGGATATAATCCCGGTTACACCATTCTCGACCGGGAAGATCAGAAGGATTTTCTGGAAATTTGTGTCGAAGGGTTGGACATTAATACCAGAGAGAGACGTTTTCCCAAGGGTGATGTTCTTTTAAACGTTATTACCCTGAGTCGGAATACGCTCCGTTCGATTGAGAGTATTTTGAAAGAATACCATCCCCATTTCCTGGAATGGGCCGAGAGAATTGCGCAAATTGCTGCACTTTACCAGGATCGGAAACGGACACTCAACGTGATGGATTACGACGATCTCCTCTGTTATGTGTGGTTACTTTTCCATGATGAACCCGATGTGCGGCGGTATTATGGAAGGTTATTTCAGCACGTCCTGGTCGATGAGTACCAGGATACTAATCTCATTCAGGCCGAAATCGTCGATGCCCTTGCCGAGGTGAACCGCAATCTCCTGGTGGTGGGGGATGATGCGCAGAGTATCTATTCCTTCCGGGGAGCAAACTTTGAAAACATCATCCGGTTTCCCGAACGATATCCCGATTGTCGGATTTATAAGCTGGAAACCAATTACCGCAGCACGAAGAGCATTCTCCAATTGGCCAACCAGATTATTCGACATAACGTTCGTCAGTTTCCCAAGGAGCTTCGTCCTGTTCGGGAAAGCGGAGAAAAACCAGTAGTGGTCCCCACGCGTGATGTCCTGGAACAGGCCGATTTTGTGGCATCGAAGATCCTGGATTTGCGTGATCGGGGGTACTCCCTCAACGACATGGCGGTCCTCTACCGGGCGCATTACCAGAGTATGGAATTGCAAATGGAGCTGACCCGGCGAAACATTCCCTTTGAAATTCGTTCCGGGATACGTTTCTTTGAACAGGCTCACATCAAGGACGTAGTGGCCTATTTAAAAATTGTGGTTAACCCTCTGGATGAAGTGGCCTGGAAGCGGGTGTTCAAACTCTATCCTGGCATCGGTAAAGCAACAGCCGAGAAAATCTGGCAGGTGATTCAGGATTCTCCTGACCCTATCGGCCGACTCAGCGAAACGGAAGTTCAGGAACTGGTACCAAGCTCGGCTTTGGAGGGGTTCCGGTCTTTGCTTACGCTTCTTCAAGAACTGGAGAAATTGGATTCCGCTCCAGCTTCGGCCATCCAGGTTATCCTGAAGGGAGGATACGAAGCATATCTGCAGAGCCATTATAGGAATGCCTATGATCGTATCCAGGATATCGAGGAACTGGCAACGTTTGCCCTGCGCTATGACTCTCTGGAGAAGTTTTTGAACGAGCTGGTGCTTGTGGGAAGCATGGAGGGGGACACCGTGGTGAGGGGAGGAACACCCGATGAAAAGTTAACTCTTTCTACCGTTCATCAAGCAAAGGGTCTGGAATGGCCGTGTGTGTTTGTCATCTGGTTGTGTGAGGGGGGTTTCCCCTCTTCGCCAAACATTGGTAAACGTGAAAACATAGAGGAGGAGCGCCGGCTTTTTTACGTTGCCTGCACCCGGGCCAAGGATTTTCTTTTTCTAACCTATCCGGAGCATGTCCAAGGTTTTACTGACCGTTCACTTTTGCGCAGACCCTCTCGTTTTATCCAGGAACTTGATGGCTCATGTTACCACAAATACATCCTTTATAAAGAAAGGTAGGACACATGCTCTCCCGACGCGACTATATCTGGAATTTTACCGTCGATTCTCTGGATTACGCCTTCTTTTCTCTGGCCATGTCCTTTGGTTCCATCACCACGCTCCTTCCTCTTTTGGCCCAAAAACTGGGAGCATCCAACGTAGAGATTGGTCTTATCCCAGCTATTGCATATCTCGGCTGGTCATTGCCGGCGTTATGGGGGGCGAGAGTCTCCGAACGCCTGGAACGAAAACTTCCTTTTATTTTGAAAGCCACACTTTTTGAACGACTTCCGTATCTGGGAATGGCCATCACCTGTTTTTTCTTCGCTTCTTCCAGCCCTCTTTTTGCCCTGTATCTGGTCTTTATCTTTCTGGGAATTTCCACTTTTGCCATGGGCTTTATTGGCCCTATCTGGATTGAGATGATTGGCAAAGTCATTCATCCCGGCCGCTGGGGCTTGTATTTTGCCTTTGGCAATGGCATCGGGGCGCTGATGAGTATTTGGGGCTCACGCATCGCTGAACGACTTCTTCTCGTTTACCCTTTTGCCCAAAATTTTGGGTACTGTTTTCTCTTTTCTTCTGTGGCTATGGTGGTTTCCTACGCGTTGCTGGCTCTCACCAGGGAGGAAAAGGCAATGGTTTATCCTTCCTCCACGGGGTATCTCCGTTCCCTTTTTACCATGCTTCGAGAGGATCGGAATTTTTCCCAATTTCTTGTGGCTCGTACTCTGATTGCACTGGGTGTTATGGGAGGGGCCTTCTACACCGTGTATCTCCTCTCTCATTTTCGTATTCCTGATGCGCTGGTGGCTCGTTACAATGCAGTTCTTCTGGCTTCTCAGGCTCTGAGTAACTTTTTCTGGGGTCCGCTGGGGGACAGAGAGGGGCATAAAGTCGTTCTCCTCATTGGGGCTATCACCATGGTGGTCAGCAATCTCTTTGCTCTTTTTGCCCAAAGTATCTGGCTTTTTTTCGTGGCTTTTTCCTTTTTAGGTTTAAACTACAGTGCCCTTTCGGTCGGGGGAATGGCCATTCTTCTTGATTTTGCTCCTCCGGAGAAGCGGAGTGTGTACCTCGGCTGGGGAAGCTTTTTCGCCGGATTTCCTGCGTTTCTTTCCCCTCTTTTAGGGGGCAAAATTGCCGATTTTTTCGGTTATACCACCGTTTTCTGGGTGGCTTTCGGTATCAACGTGGCCGGTTTTCTGTGGCTACTTTTTGGGGTTCGCGAACCAAGGGTGTTTGATGAACGATAAGATGCTGGGTAAGGTATTGATGATTCAGGGAACAGCTTCTGGGGTGGGCAAGAGTTTACTTGCTGCAGGAATTGCCCGGTATTTTACCCGAAAGGGTGTACGGGTGGCCCCATTTAAGGCAGAGAATATGTCCCTGAACTCCGGGGTGACCGGAAAAGGGGAAGAAGTGGCCCGAGCCCAGATTCTCCAGGCACTGGCCTGTGGAATGGAACCTGATTCCCGCATAAACCCGGTGCTTTTGAAACCTCAGGGTGATGCAATTCAGGTGGTAATTCGAGGGAAAGTATGGCAAACGGTTCCTCCGTTTTCCCTTTCCTCCGAGAAAGCGTTCCTCGAAAAGATCATCGGCGAGAGTTTTGAATCATTGCGCCGCGAGTTCGACCTGGTGGTGGTAGAAGGAATGGGTAGTCCGGTGGAACTCAACCTGAAGGAACAGGATCTTGCCAACATGGGTTTTGCTCTCCGCTTCCGGTGTCCAGTCATTCTCGTTGGAGATATCGAACGTGGTGGTGTTTTTGCCTCGCTCTATGGCACCTGGGCCCTTTTCACGGATGCAGAAAAAGAGTTGCTGA
Source organism: Candidatus Profundicultor aquiphilus (assembly GCA_013314795.1). Lineage (GTDB taxonomy): Bacteria > Atribacterota > Atribacteria > Atribacterales > Caldatribacteriaceae > Profundicultor > Profundicultor aquiphilus. The sequence continues at coordinate 5,618 of JABUEZ010000039.1, forward strand.
AGGGTTTCGTGATCAATAAACTCCACGGGGTGAAGGATATTTTGCAAAAAGGCATCGAAAAACTGGAACTGCTTACCGGTGTCCCTGTTCTCGGTGTTGTGCCTTATGGGGGGTTTTACCTTGACGATGAAGACAGTTTGAATCTGAAAACGGCAAAATCAAATGCTTCACGTGGTGAAATTACGGTTGGTGTCCTCCATCTCCCTCACGTGGCGAATACCAGCGATTTCCAACCTTTACTTTTGGAAGAAGATGTGACCCTTCTTTTTATTCCACCGCAGGGAGATTTGACTGGTCTGGATTTACTGATTGTGCCCGGAACCAAGAATACTATGGAAGACCTTATTCTCCTTCACAAATACGACTTTCGGAATCGTGTTCAGGATTATCTTGCTCGGGGCGGAGTGGTTCTTGGCGTTTGTGGCGGTTTTCAGATGCTGGGTATATCGGTTCAAGATCCCTGGCATCTGGAATCGTCAAAAGGTGAGGTGCATGGATTGTCCCTTCTTGATGTGGTGACTGAACTTCGTCCAGAAAAGGTGTTACGCCGTGTGAATGGTGTCTGGAGCAAAGATGTAAGAGCTCGAATGGAAGGGTATGAGATCCACCATGGGCAAACCGTGGCATTGACCTCTTATTCTCCTTTTTTCCTTCTTGACTCTGGTGAACCAGAGGGAGTGGTTTGTCATGACCGGGTATTCGGGACTTACTGCCATGGACTCTTCGACCACAACAATTTTCGACGGTGTTTTCTCAATTTCTTGCGTACGAGGAAAGGATTACCTCCAGTTCTTCAAGGTGGTCCTTCCTGGAAAGAAAAAACCATCCAGGAACTGGATGCGCTGGTCGAATTTCTTCAGGCACACCTCGACTTTCAAGCGTTAGAGAGTATCCTGAGTAACTAATGGGTATCTTCGGCACCGACTATGGTTGCTTCGTGTATGCTTTGTTCAACTTCCTCTTTTTCTTGTTGTGGGCGGGTCAGGATTTTATTCTCCCAGCGTCCACTCAGGTAGTAGATGTAGGCAATCAAAAAGCCGGCCAATGGTCCAATGATCTGACTGATCCAGATTCCTCGCTCGGCCAGGTTCGGAAGCGAAGAAAGAACCTTGGCTAAAGGAATGCGCACTCCCCAGAGGGTGAGAATCGTATTAAGCATAGTTTGAAAGGTATCGCCTGCGCCGCGCAAAAACCCATTATAAGCAAACATGAGCGCCAAGGGCAAATAGGAGAAACTCACGATGCGCAAATACTCAATACCGAGTCGCGTCACATCTATATCGGTGGTAAAAATATGCACAATGGAAGTAGTGATGAAGAAGATAACCACAGTGGTTACCACAGCGAAAAGGGATGAGATGATGGCTCCCCATCTGGCGACTTCTCTGGCCCTCCGGAAATCAAGAGCACCTAAGTTCTGCCCGGCTACCGAAGAGATCGCCAGGCTAAAAGTCATGGCCGGCAGAAATGCGAACTGGTCTACCCGGCTACCTACCCCAAAGGCGGCAATCACGTTTTTTCCGAAACTATTCACTATTGAACTCATCATTAAGAATCCCAGGGATAGAACGGTTTGTTGCGCCCCGGCTGGGAGCCCCAGCTTAAACATGATTCCAGAAAGTTTCTTCGAGAAGAAGAATCCTTTCTGGAACCTTACGAAGCCGGTGCGCTTCAGAAAAAAGAGCCCCAGGATTCCTGAAAACCCCTGGGCTATAGTGGTGGCCAAGGCTGCTCCGGCAATGCCCATCCGGGGGAAAGGTCCGATCCCCAGAATCATGATGGGGTCAAGAATCACGTTGAGGATGGTAGCGTAAATGAGCAGGGTAAGAGGGGTTCTCGAGTTTCCCATTCCCTGGAAAATGGTGTTGATGGCGTTATACAGAAAAAGAAAAGGAAGCCCAAAGAGAAAAATAACCAGATATGAAGAAGCAAGCGTGAGAACTTCCGGAGGGGTTTTGATCAATCGCAGTAAAGGCTCATGAAAAGCAAGCCCCACAAACATGGTGGCAATGCCGATGACGGTGAATACCGTCAGGGCATTGGTGATGGTTCTCGTAGCATCTTCTTCTCTGCGAGCCCCCAGGTACTGGGCCACCATGACGTTATTTCCAATCCCAAGTCCTGTGGCAAAGGCGATGAACAAAAAAAGCACGGGAAAGCTCACCGATACTGCTGCCAGAGCCTCAGGACCCAAAAAACGCCCTACCCAGATACTGTCCACAGTGTTATAGAAGGTCTGCAAAAGGTTTCCAATGAGCATGGGTATAGCGAAGGTAATTAAATGACGGGGAATATTTCCGACGGTGAAATCAGTCCGGTAATGCTTCATTTTTTCTTCTCCTTTTGGTAACTTTTGATATTATAGTGACCGACCGGTTGAAAATCAATTGTTGCATTATTGCCGTTATCGCTCCACACTTTTTTCTTGGCTTTGATTGGCATTGATACAAACTTGAGTTTTTTGTGACGCCTGAAAATTAATTGCCAGGAGGGATTTTCCTTTGGAAAGACTTGGAATCAAGGTGTATTATTCTGGTGGAGCGTAGTAGCCGGATGAGTCGAAGGAGAAAGTATGGTACAATGGAAAAAAGGACTGATCATTGTGCGGGTGCGTTTGGCGTTTGCGAGTGAAAACGGACAAAGAATTTCGCTTCCTGTACATTACAACCATCTTGTCCAGGCCCTCATTTACCGAGTACTCCCCGAAAAGCTGGCCAGAGATTTGCACGAGGAGGGGTTTCCTTATGAGAAGAGACGTTTTAAACTTTTTACTTTCTCTCGATTACTGGAACAGGGTCAACCAGTCGAACAGAGTGGTCGAAGGATGCTGTGCTTTCCGGGAAAAATTTCTTTCTTCTTTGCCACACCTCGGGATGAAATCTTGGAAAGCCTTTTGCGAGAAGCATTTCTAAAGAAGTCAATTATGCTTTTAGGACAGAAAGTGTTTCTTGCGGAAGTGCGTGTCATACCAGAACCAAACTGGTCTTTGCCTTTAACCGTGCGATTCCTTTCGCCGGTGACGGTATACCGGACGACCGAGGAAAATGGTAAACGGATCACGCATTTTTTGAAACCCAGAGAGCCAGAATTTAACCGTTTATTGGTGGAAAACGCTCGGAAAAAATATTTTCTGATCACGGGAAAAGTCGCAGATGGTTTTTCTTTTTCGTTGAGTCCGTTTCGGTTTTCCGAAGAGCGGAATCGAGTAGTGGTTATTTTTAAAGGGACTCCCATTGCAGCCTGGACGGGGATATTTCGTCTTGAGGGAGATTCAGAACTTGTCGCTATCTCGTATCAGGCTGGTTTAGGAAGTAAAAACTCTGCCGGATTTGGGATGTGGGAGGTGTGGGAACCACCGCGCCATGGAAATGCCTCAGAACAGGGATAATATTCCCTCTCAGAAGGTCTTTGTCAAGCGGTCATTACTTGCTCGTCTTTTTCGCATTACCCAGGAAGTACAGCGGGGAACCTATCCAGATATTGCGTTGCTGTCGCGTATCCTTGAAGTGAGCCGTCGCACGGTTAACCGGTATATCGAAGCCCTGCGTGATGACTTTGGTGCACCGATTCTGTACAGCAAAAAACATAAAGGGTACTATTTTGAAAAATCCTGGCCCTTTCCGCTCGTTGATTTAAGCCAGGGCGAAACTTTAGCTCTTTTTCTCTCTCTGAGCGTCGTCGAGCAGTTTCGCGGGACACCTTTAGAACATTTTTTTGCCAGTTTGGAGGAAAAATTAAAAATTGCTCTACCCGAGGAATACAAAATGAGTGAAAAAGAGTTTGCCATGCTTTTTTCGCCTTTTCTCTCGCCCCTTATGATGAAAGTCAACGTTAAAGATGTTTTTGATAAAATCTTTCAGGCTATCGACCAGGGAAGGCGCGTTCTCCTTCGTTATTTCAGTTTTTCTTCCCATCAGGAAACAGAACGGAAAGTCGATCCCTATCATCTTTATAACTTTGAAGGTGTATGTACTTTTGTGGCTTCTGTCACCTCCGCCAGGAAATCCGTGATTTTGCTCTGGACCGGGTGCGGGATGTTACCATTCTCGCCGAAAACTTTGTGCGTCCATCAGATTTCTCTCCCAAAGAATACTTTGCTCAGGCATTTCGACTATACCATGGGGAAACCATCAGAGTGCGCATTTGGTTTGACCAAGAGAAGGCACCCTGGATTCAAGAGCGCATCTGGCATCCCACTCAGGAAATTGAAGAACTTCCTGACGGAAGTGTTATTTTCACCGTCTGTGCCCATCCTGAAGAAATCAAACACTGGGTCCTCGGCTATGGTTCGCATGCCCGAGTTCTCGAGCCGGAATCTTTCTGGAAAGAGATTCAAGAAGAAGTTGAGAAAATGCGGGGGATGTATCAGCAAAGGTTTTCATAAGTCTTCCTGAGAAAGTTGATTTTTGGAACTGTTTCTCGCAGGGTGTTTTTTCAATTTCCTCCCAAAAAGTGGAATTGATATTGAGCGAACTCATTATTCCTTTTCGAGTCTTTTCTTCTTATGCTTCAATACCGGATGAAGTCTCCTTGAGTTACAGAGCCCCTCAAAAAAGGTCAATAGACTCAATCTCGCTCCCTCCCGAGTTTCACATTTTCTTTTTTTGCATCCATTCTATCTTGAGGACCTTGGAAAACGATTCCACCACAAAATGACCATAGTCATTCCCTTTTTCGGATCAACTTCTTCTCTGTGGTCTTCCTCAAAGCCTGAAGGTGCCGGTCTTCCAAGAGTGGGAGATCAAGACTCCAGAGTGATATGGCCATCCTTCTCCGATTTTCCTCAAATTACGTTGACTTACTTCTTTGGTTCACCTCCTTTTCGAAAAGACCATATCGCTTTGACCTTGCGTTATCTCTTATTGCCAACCATGCTCCCGGATTCAGCTTTAACCGCCTTAAAAATATTTTAGGATTCTGAAGCACCGTTACGCTTCAGAATTGTGTTTCCTTTTTAGGAAAAGCGTATCTTTTCTATTTCCTCTATCGGTTACTTTTCGAGAGGGTGTGTCAATTCTTCCAAAGGTCTCCTGAAGAGACTGAAAATCTCTAAAACTCCAGTAGAATTTTTGTTCCTGTGATGTTCCTTTTCCTGGGGAGGAAATGATGTGGTAGAGATGTTTTTACCCTTGTAAATGAACTAAGACTCTTTCATAGTGATATGGGACAGACTGTTTTTGGTCGGAAACCGGCTCGGCCTTAATCCGGTTTCCCATAGAACGATTTTGCGTTCAGAAATGGGATTGGCGTTAAATTAGGGGCCGTCCTTTACAGACCGAGAGGGCCACGTTACAATGGCATGGGTGTTTTAGGATGGGGAGAAAGACCCTCTGGGTAATCGGAAATCATCTGCTGTTTACTTCGCGTATTTGGGAAAACATCGAACGGGATACCATCATCCTCATGGTGGAAAGCGAGGAACGAGCCAGACTTTTTCGGTATCATAAAAAGAAACTTGTGCTCGTTTTTTCGGCCATGCGGCATTATGCCGAGGAGTTGCGCAAGAACGGCTGGGCGGCTGATTATGTCTGGCTGGCTGAAGGGTGCGATTTTTATCGGGCGCTCAAGAGGCATGTGGAACGGTACCATCCTGAGAAAATTCTCGTGTTTCGTCCGGCTGATGTGTCCATTGCCGGAAATATCGAGGAGCTTTTTGGCAGACTTGGTATGCCGTTTTGCTTTGTGTCTAATGATTTGTTTTTGGTGGATCCTGCGGAGTTTGCTTTCCGCGTGGCTGGCAAGAAGAGATTGCTGATGGAGCAACACTATCGTTTCTTGCGAAGACGTTTACAGATTTTACTTGATTACGAGGGCAAACCGGAAGGTGGCCGGTGGAACTACGATGCGCAGAACCGAAGACCGTATAGTCCAGAGGTGCGTCCCGGATATATCCCCATGTTTACCCCCGATGCCGTAACCCAAGCGGTCATGGAAGAGGTGGAGAAGATTTTCCCTGATCATCCTGGGTCGGTAAGAGGGTTTGACTATCCGGTGACGCGGAAAGAGACTCTGGGGCATCTGGAGCGGTTTGTGGAGGAGCGACTGGATTTGTTCGGGCCGTACCAGGACATGATGGCCACCGCTGAGTCGCATCTTTATCACTCACTTCTTTCTCCGATGCTCAATATCGGTCTTCTGCATCCTCGGGAAGTGGTAGAACGGGTTGTGGAAGCATACCGGCAGGGCCGTGCGCGTCTTGCATCGGTTGAAGCCATGGTTCGTCAGGTAATCGGCTGGCGGGAATTTGTGTACGGGATTTCCCAGAGCTTTTTGCCCCGGTATCTGGAGGGCAACTACTTTGATACCCATCGCTCCTTGCCAAGGTTCTTCTGGGATGGGCAAACTGATCTTCGCTGCCTTCGGGA
>JABUEZ010000040.1 GCA_013314795.1 Candidatus Profundicultor aquiphilus
TGGAGAGTTGTTAATTTACCAAGCTTGAGGAAGCAGCTCTGGTAGACGGCTGTGGAAGGTTGAGGGCGTTTATCCGGATCGCCATGCCCCTGGTTGCACCGGGCCTGGTAGCCACTGCCCTTTTCTGCTTCATGTTTTCCTGGAATGAATTCCTCTTCGCTCTGATTCTGGGGCGTTCTAAGGTGGTCCCCATCACCGTCAATATTGCCGGACTCATCGGGGGGCACGAAATTTTGTGGGCAGAAATCTCGGCGGTATCGATTGTGGCAAGTGTTCCCATCATTGTCATTGCCATCGTCCTCCAGCGATACCTGGTACGGGGGTTAACCCTGGGCGCCGTAAAGGGTTGAAATCAACCCCCTTTTTTACGCGCTATTTTTAACCACTCCGTGAATTCTTCCCGGGAGGGGAAAGATTTCTGTGTTCCCCTCCGGGTAGTGGACAGAGCAGCATAGGCCGAAGCACGGTCAATCGCTTCTTCCAGGGGATATTCCCTGGCAAGAAAGAAGGCCAAGGACCCCAGGAAGGCGTCACCTGCACCGGTTGTATCTACCGGAGTCACTTCGTAGGGAGGGAACCACGAGAAACCATGCCGATTTCCCAGGACCGATCCTCGTTCTCCTAGGGTTACCAGAACGTTTTCAATACCCTTCTGAAGCAGGATTTCGATCCCTTCTTTCACCTCGTCATTCCCGGTTGAGGGTAAATCAAGAAGGTTCTGAAGTTCAGTCTCATTGGGAACAAACAGAAAAACACCTTCCAGAAGCTTGAAGTCAAGCTTTTGAGCCGGAGCAGGGTTGAGAATCACCCGGCGGTTGAGTTCCCGGGCCAGGGCAACGGCATGGTAAACCGTGCTCAACTTGATTTCAAGCTGTAAGAGGAAAAATGAAGCCCGGGCAAGGTCTTCCTTTGCTCTTTCCACGTCTTCTGGTTCGAGAAAAAGATTGGCCCCAGGAATGATGAAAATGCTGTTTTCACCTCTGGGATTTACAAAAATGGGGGCCACACCGCTTGTTTTTCCCGGTATTACCTTCACATAACGGGTATCGATGCCCTGTCGGGCAAAGTTCTCCTGCACCAGGGGGCCAAATAGGTCGTCCCCCACCGCGGTAAGAAGGATCACTTCCCCACCCAATCGGGCCACGGCTACCGCCTGGTTGGCGCCTTTACCACCAAACCCGATTTCAAAATCTTTTCCCACAATGGTTTCACCCAGCCTGGGGAAGCGTTCATCATAATAGGTAACAAGGTCCATCATGTTACTACCGATCATGGCAATGCAGGGTCGAGATTCCATGGTGTTCCTCCTTTCAAGAGTGACGTAGAATCACATCTTCTCCTTCCGGCGCTTTAATTCTTCCTGAACCCACCGGGCGTACTCAGCCACCGCTTCTTCAATCCGGTAACGAGGCGAAAAACCGAGTTCTTCTTTAGCACGAGAGATATCGAGAGTTTCTCCCCGGGGGAAGAGCTTTCCAGGACCGATGCGGACTTCGGTGGGACGGTCACTGTATTTACGGGCTAATTCGGCCATGGTTACGAAACCGGTGGCCTCTTCGCTGGCAATGTTGAAAACCTGAAAACGGGGACGTTCTTTTTTATAGGCAAGCACTGTTCCCCAGGCAGTGTCCTTCACATAGGTGAAGCCCAGTCTCTGATCGCTTCCTTTGTCCAAGGAAAGACCGTCCAGACCCTCTAACGGTCCGAGCAGGTTACGGAAGAGAAAGGTTGACTCTGAGGGTAGAAGCCCCGGGCCAAAAAAGAAATAGGGACGAACCACCCGGGTATCAAGGCCGTAGTGTTTCCCGTACTGGAGAGTGAGAAACTCCGCTCCACCTTTACTGGCTCCGTAAAGGTCAGAAGGTGAAACTGGATGGGTATCTTCCCGGGGGTTATCTCTGGTTTCCCCATATACTGCCCCAGAGCTCACATAGAGTACTCTGGGAATCCGATATAGTCGAGCTAATTCCAGAACATTCAGGGTGCCTACCAGATTCAAGATCGTCCCCTGGTAGGGGTTACTCCAGTACTCTGGGGTGGCCATAGCTGCCGGAGTATGAATGATGCCCTCGATGTCGGGATGATCCCGAACAACCTGTACAAGATGCGGAAAATTCAACACATCTCCGCGAAAAAAAACCAGATTTTCCTTGATATCCTGTAGGTAGTCAAGATCCCGCTTCCGAAGGTCAAAAAGAATCACCCTTTCCCCTTCTTTTCCCAGGTAAGATCCCACCCAGGAACCGAGCAACCCATATCCACCGGTTACAAGAATCGACACCGTTCATCCTCCTTTCATCGACTTACGTTCACAGAAAAAAGCGGTTCCTTTCCCTGCAAGACCCGGATGACATTCTCTGCCGACATTTCATCCATCCGGCACAGGGCTTCGATGCTGTCTGACGCCGTATGAGGCGTACAGATAACGTTGGGAAGAGAACAAAGCGGGCTCCCCCAGGGGGGTTCCACAGCATAGACATCAAGTGCCGCTCCTCTAATCTTCCCTTCTTTAAGGGCAGTAAAGAGAGCCTCTTCATTCACGATCCCACCACGGGCGGTGTTCACAAGATAGGCACTTTCTTTCATCAGGACCAGTTCCCGTGCCCCCAGAATACCCCGAGTTTTCTCCGTCAGGGGTAAATGGACGGTGAGAAAATCACTTTCTCGAAGGACCACTTCAAGTGACGTATACATGACACCAAACTGATGTATAAGTTCCCGGTCCCCCACTTCGTCGTAAGCAAGAACTCGCATGCCAAAGCATACCCCAAAACGAGCGACCTTTTTCCCAATGCGTCGGGTCCCGAGAACCCCCAGGGTTTTCCCCGAGAGCTCCACCCCCATTACTCGCCCCCACTGTCCCTCTTTAACCCTGTGAAAAGCTTCGGGTAACGAACGGGCCAGGGCAAGGATTAATCCCCAGGTGAACTCTGCCACTGCCTGGTCGTTACTTCCCGGAGCGTTGGCCACCACAACCCCCCTTCGTGTCGCTGCAGGTACATCAATATTATCCACTCCAACCCCGTGCTTGGCCACTACCCGAAGGCGCGTGGCTCGTTCAAGAACACGTTCGGTTACCGGGTCAAGACCCACAATAAATCCGGAAAATTCAGGGATTACTTCTATAAGCTGTTCTTCAGTCAAGGGGTGTTGATATGGTGGAAACACGGGTTCAAGACCCGCTTCTTGAAGCATTTTTATCGCTTTCGAATACCTGCCAAAAAGGCTGGGCGTAATGAGTACTTTCATCCTTTCACCGCCCCGGCTACAAGACCCATCTGAACAAAGCGCTGGATGGCAATGTAAAGAAAGGCAGGAATAAGCCCGGCCACGAGAGCCGTAGCTGCCAGCCTTCCCGGGTCCACGATTTCTCCTCCCCACAGGAAAAAGCCGATATGGATGGGAAGGGTATATTGATCCTGGGTATTCAGAAGCACCGTGGCAAATACCACATCTCCCCAGGAAAGGACAAACGAGAAAATGGCCACAGTTACAAGCCCCGGAGCCGCCAGAGGCAAGGTAATGCGCACAAAGGATTGAAATCGGGAACATCCATCCACCTGTGCTGCCTCTTCAAGCTCTTGAGGGATACCCATGAAGTACCCCCGCAGCATATAGGTGGCAAAGGGGATGGTGTAAGCAAGGTGAGCGAACATTAAACCCCACAGGGAATCGTACAATCCCAGACGGCGCATTGCCACGGTAATGGGCACCATAAGGATAAAGGGAGGAAAAACATAGGCAAAAAGAATATAGGAAGACACGATTCGTTTTCCCCGGTACGCAAAGCGGGAAAGATTGAAAGCCGCAATGCTACTGACCACCATGGTGAGAAAGACAGCCAGAACTGCTACAAAAAGGGTGTTTCGCAGAGGTGTCACAATGGTCGGCGAAATACTGAGCATGGCACCGGTCACCTCCACCATGCTGCCCCGCCTCACGGTAAAAATATCACGAAAGTTCTGGAGTGTGGGATTGTGTGGTAGCCCCATGCCCCAGACTTCCTCTTCTGGAGCAAAGGACGTTTTCAACACCCAGTACACCGGGAAAAACACCCAGAATAGCAATAGAAACGCAGCAATGCCAAGGTAAAGTTTCTTTTTGCCTTGTTTCATCCCTTTACTCCAGCCTCCTCACGGTGAGATAGATGAGAACGACAAAAATGGGAAGGATAGCCACCGCATACGCTGAGGCCAGGGGATAGTTTAATCCCAGAAGAAAAGCAATCTTATAGGTAGCAATGGGAATGGTGAGCGTTACGTCAGCCGGACCACCTCCAGTCATCATTTTGGGAGTGACAAAATCTCCCATGGTCCACATGAGGGATAACCCACATACAATCCAGAATACTGGAGCCAAAAGGGGCAAGGTGATATGGACGAATTGATCAAATGAAGATGCCCCGTCGATCTCAGCCGATTCGTAAAGTTCAACAGGAATGGACTGGAGTCCAGCCAGAAACCCCAGGTAGAAAAAGGGCCACCCATGCCAGACGTTAACGAGAATGATGGAGGGCATCGCGTACTGATAGCTCAGCCAGCGAATTGGCCGTAATCTCACCAGGCGTAGGAGAAAGTTCCCAATCCCCCGGTAGTCGTACACAAACCAGAAAAGAACGCAGACAATAAAGAGTGGCAGGGCATAGGGAATAATGGCAATCCCTCGTAAGACTCCCCTCCCCCAGAACTTCTGATTGAGAAAAAGCGCCACGGCAAGGCCGATTACCGCTTTGACACCCACCGCTGGAAAGGCGTAAAGAATGGTACGCTCCAGGCTGTGATAGAAAAGAGGACACTGAAAAATACGAATAAAATTCTTCACCCCGGCAAAGGTCGCTGGTCTCCCGATGGGCATATGCTGGAAACTCATCCAGAAGGCAAAAAGGAGAGGCACAAGAAGTACAAGACCCAGAACAAGAAGCGCCGGAAAAACGTATGTCCATTTCCCCAGGTCAAAAAGAATGGTTCGTTTTCCCATGAATTCCTCCACCCCTCCTGAACAATCCATTCGGGAGGGGCATCACTCAACCTTTATTTCCCGTAGGCTTCAAAAACCATCTCTTCCAATTTCTGCTGATAGAAATCAATCACCTGATCGGCATTCTCCCCTTTGACCACCGCTCGCACCACCATATCATTGGCCATCCAGCTATTGCAGAAATCTTCCATAACTGAGGTTGCTTCTTTCAACGGATACGTCATGGGCCACTCGTGGTACTGAGTTTTCAAGGCTACTTCATATGGATCCATCCCCATCACCGGGTATTTCCCCTGTTTCCAATTTTCACTTAAAACCTGCATCTGGCTCTTGAAAATGGGCAGATTATAAAGGTGAGACTGCTCACACCACCCTTTGCGGTAGTTTTCCTTATCGGCAAAAAAGGTATAGAGAAGGTCCTTTAGCAGGTCCGGATGTTTGGTCGATTTGAAAATGAAACATCCTTCTTGACCCTGGTCGATGGGACTGAAATCGGGATAAATCTTGGTTTTGGGGACGAGGTCCGGCTTTCCGGTCATGATCCCGTACCAGATACTCATGGGGTTCGAAGTCATGGCAATTTTGCCTTCCAGAAATGCCATGTTGTTGGAAATATCGACCCACTGTCCGGAATCTGGAGGCGTCAGTCCTTCCTCATAGATGGTCCTGAAAAGCGAAAAGACTTCTCTGGCAATCGACCGATTTGGATCTTTTCCCAGAATCACTCCTCCTTTGGAACGGCTCTCAATGACTCCTCCACCCAGTCCGTAGTAGTAAATGAAGAACGTCCACTCGCAGTCGTAACCACTCCCACCAAGGGGCAAACCAATGCCATATACTCCCGGCTCCACCTGGTTGACCTTTCGTGCTGCAGCAAGGACGCCATCCTTTCCCTTGAAAGGTAAAAGTCCCGTAGCACCTGCTTTTTCAAAAATATCCTGCCGGACATGCATCCAGCTAATCTCAAAACCGGAAGGGATCGCATAGACTTTCCCACCCACCGTGCCAACCAGCAATTTAACCTCAAAGAAATCATCTCGACCCAGCTTGTCGACAATCTCATCAAGGGGCAGGAGCAGCCCTCCCTCGGCAAATTTAGCATAGGGCATACCACCAATGACCAGGTCCGGTTCCGTTCCTGAAGCCACTGCAGTCACCAGTTTTGGAGCAATATCCGCTACCGGAATCCAGGTGATTTTGACATCCACCCCATTTTTTGCTCCCCATTCATAGGCTAAAGAATTGAACCAGTAGGCCTGCGCTGGCGCGAAAGAGGCTCGACCCCAGATGGTAATGGTGGGCCGTTCCTGCGAGAAGGTAACACCAACACACCACAGAAGAAGGAAACAAACACCTAAGACGACAACCCGCTTCATCGTCCTCCCTCCTTTTTATTTCCCTTCCTCAAATCCCTTTCATCCCACGTCCTTTCCCCAAAAATAACGATAACTCTCCCGAACCTTCACCTCCTTCTTGAAAATATTGTAACAGAAAAAATCTGTCCCGCAACTTTCCCCGGAAAAGCCCCGATTTCCGGCACCAGCTCATAACTCTTTTTATTCCCTTTACCTTACGTAAATTGCGAGAGGATAAAATGGGCAAGAACGCCCAGAACAACAGAAAGGCCCAGGTTTTTCCACCGAAAATACGAAAAGAGCACCGGAAGGAGCGCCAGAGACTTTATTTCCAGACTGTGGGCTTGGAAAGGAAACTCCACAAAGGCTGTCACGAAGAGGGCGGCAAGAAGGGCACTCGCTGCATGGTCGAGAAATTCACCGAAGAATGCCGAGTCGGTCTTCTTTTTCCAGATTAAGGGCAGAAATCGCATCAGGTAGGTTCCGACGGCTACAATGAAGATGAAGAAAAGCCTACTCAGGTCGTTCCCTCCCCTTCCTCCTTTTTCCTTCCATAACCAAGAGGGGACTCAGCACACCAGCAAGAAGTATCCCCAGAGAGGTATATCCCAAGGTATGGCAAAAAAGGGCAATTGCCCCACCCAAAATAGCCGACCATATCCGGCTTCCCCGCAAGGTGGGCAAGAGCAAGACCAAAAAAAGAGGGGTGAGCGAAAAAAGGAGCGATGAAACAAAGAGATGGTACGAAGCAAGGAAATCTCCACCAAAAACACCTACAGTCGTTCCCAGAACCCAGAAAAAATAGGCACCGGTCTCCAGTCCCCACAAAAATCGCTCATCTTTCGTTTTCTGCGCCAGGGCAAATACTTCATCGGTAAGTCCAAAAGCCACTATATGGGGTTTCTGCAACCTGAATCGGCTGGCTACAAAAAGACTATACACCACGTGCCGAAGATTTAAGAACAGAGGAATTACCATCCCCGGAAACAAAGAGGAACCAAGTGAAATCATGGCAAACTGGCTGGCACCAGCAAAAACACATCCGGAGGTAAGAATCGTCTCAAGCCTCCCCCACCCCGAGAGCTGGGCGAGCATTCCAAAGGTAATGCCGGCAGGGATGTATCCCAGGGCAATGGAAAAACTGGCAAGAAAACCACGGTACCAGGATGCTCGTTCGCTCATTTTACGAATCACATTCTGGGCTTTACTTTCTTCATCACGTACATTTCCTGGTCTGCCTGGGCAAGGCTTTTTTCCGCCTCATCCAGGTTACGAAACTCGGAAACACCAAAGGAGAACGAAATGGGGAAGGAGAATTCATTCTGGGCAAGAAGAGCGCGCTGGATTCGCTCCATAGCCATACGAGCTTCGGAGGCTCTCGTCTTCGGGAAAACAATTACAAACTCATCTCCACCATACCGGGCAATCAACACATCTTTGCGGAGGTTTTCCTGGAGCGTTCGGGTGATAAAGGAAAGCACTCTGTCCCCCGTCAGGTGTCCATGGATATCGTTAATCGCTTTCAAATTGTCCACATCCAGAAACACAAGCGTCGAAACCAGTCCCAGAGGGGACAATCCCTGGGCGTACTCCCTGACCCACTGATTGAAAAAGTGACGGTTAAAGACTCCGGTCAGAGCGTCTCGTTTGGCTATTTCCTCAAGCTGGCTTTTCTCCTGCTCAACCTCACAAAGAAGGGCAGCAAAAGGTTTCCGAATACTTTCCACTACAATTCCTTTAAGAAGGACAAAATAGGAAATAAACCGAAAAAGGTGTCCCAGCATGTTGGAAAACCCGTACACATCGGTATAAAGGGTAAAGGAGAATTCGGCCAGAGCACTAAAGACAAGCGCCCAGGAAATCGATCTTCGAAAGGGAAGCACATCTTCGTTTCTGCCACGCTGCACATGAACCAGGAGTGTAAAGAGCAATGCCACCATGACGTATTCAGAAGTAATTTTAAACAGAGTAAGGCCCTTTCCCTCTAGAAAACAGTTGGGAAAGTGTCCCAGGAAAATCGCTCCGGTACCCCCCACCACCGCCAGAAGAACTGTTGATGCCAGGGTGATTACCGAAACCCTTTTGGGCCACAACACAATGGCAGTTAGACCACCAAATTCTACCAGACGACCCAGAATCCAGAACTGAGTGGGAAGGTTTGCCGTATACCCTGGGAACACACCCATGCCCTTGTACGACAGTGTATGGAGCGTATCAATACCTGCTACCCCAAGATACAACCACCCCAATTTCTGCACCACAGCGTTACGGCTGAACGATGAAACCGCCGTGGCAAAAAGAAATATGGCAAAACCAGTAAAAATGGCCAAGAATTCAATAATGGAATGGAAAAGAAGGTAATTTTGGCGAGAAAGGAAATAGAGCAAAAATAACGTTGTACCCACCAGGCCTGCTAAAGAAGCTTTTTGCACCCTCAGCATCTCAGGCCACAACCCCTCCCGTAATAACAGAAAAAGGCTCAGCAAAACTTAAAGGCGAGATGAAAAACATGGTCGGGGCGAGCCGATTTGAACGGCCGACACCACGGTCCCGAACCGTGTGCGCTAACCAGGCTGCGCTACGCCCCGACGAAAGAAATTATAACACAACTTCTTTATTCTTCCCACCCATCTCTCGAATCCATTTCTGATGAAGATGAAAAAAGGGAGAAGGGAGACCATTTTCCGGAAAGAACCCCCACTCCTCCACTTCTTCCGGACAGGGACGGACACTTCCCTGCAGGAAAGACCCCTCAAATAAAAAGACCACAAAATGGAACCAGTCTCCATTCGGATAGCGAAAGTGAAGCGCTGGATCCTGCAGATACACTGCTCGTAGGCCCCATATCTCTACTCCAATCCCCAGTTCTTCTTGTAATTCCCGGCGAACTGCTTCTTCTTCTTCGGATTCGTTGGGTTCCACTTTCCCGGTGGGAAGACACCAAAGATGATTATCCCGGCGGCGAATGCATAAAATTCGGTTGTCCTGATCTCGGATCAACGCTCCCACCGCCTGTTTTTTGGGAGGAGCGGGATCCATTCCCACAATACACCCCAGATGAGTAATCACCATATCTGGGTAAGAAGGACCATGGAGAGAGGGAAGTACTGTATCTTTGGTCACATAGAGAATCCCTGCAATCCCCACCCCATGCGCACCTTGAATATCCGTCTCGATACTGTCACCCACCAAAGCCATATCGCTTCGTTCGACATTCCCCAATCCCTGGAAAAGGAGCTCAAAAATGTACGGCGAGGGCTTCCCGATAACCGTTGCCTTGCAACCCGAAAGGGACTCAATCACCTTCACCACACTTCCAGTAGCAGGCACTTTCCCCTCCGGAAGTGTAAAGACTACATCAGGATTCGTTGCCACCAGTTCTGCCCCTCTTTCAACAAAGCGCACCGCCCAAGCGATCTCACCGAAAGAAATGTGTTCATCGTATCCTACCACCACTACCTGGGGAAAACGCTCCTCCTCGATAATTCCCATTCTTTTTAGTTCCTCTTTCAGTGAATTACTTCCAAGAATATAGCCCGTCTTAAAACCCCGTTCCCGTAAATACCAGGCTGTGGCCCAGGAAGCCGTGACAACTTCCTCCAACGCAGCATCAATACCAAAAGCAACAAGTCTTTCCCGGATTTCTTCTCTCGACCAGCGGGGGTTATTGGTCAAAAAGCGGATGAATTTCCCCATTCTGCGCAACTCCATCACTACTTCCCTTGCATCCGCTATTAATTCCCCTCCCCGCCAGATTACTCCATCAAGGTCAAAAAGGAAAACCCGAAAATGTTCCGCAATCATCTTAGTACAACAACCACTCATCCCCGACTTTTTTTACCAGGACTGTATCTGTATCGATCAAAAAGAAATTTTCAAAACAGGTCCATTGACTGAACGGTGAAACATTCTGCGGGACACTTGGCGCGTTCGGATAGGCATATTCCGGTACCGGAACCGGATAAGGAATAACCCAGGCGTTCTCACAGAAACCGCAAACTTGCCGGCTCTTGAGCTTTACCTCCGCCCAGTCACCCTGAAACTGAACCGTATCAATGACCACCCCAAAAAGGGGCAGGCTACAAACACCCTGCAAATACTGCGGCTCCGCGTTCATGATGTTCTGAATGATCTGAAAGGTGAGGTCAAAATTATCATCCCGTGGCCCAGATGGCACAAGACAGGACTTGGCTAACTCATAATTCCCCACAATCAGGGCATTTCCGTAACGATTCAAAAGTGCGCGGATTTCTTCTTTACGTGGATCAAAGGAACCACTGCTACACCCTGCAAGAAAAATAACCAGCACAACCAGTAATAGAAAGAGTTTCTTCATTTTTCTTCACCCCCCTCCAGGTTACCATATAGAACGGGGAAGGGGAAGTAATCCTTTAGGCTTCAACGAAGCAAAACACGAAACACCTCAAAGGGTACATAGTAGAATATAGATCAGGGAATTTGTAATAACTTTACCGGCAATTTCGTTGACGGAGAACCCTCTTGCTGGTATAATTCCTCTTGCAGTGCCGGGTTGGTGGAATAGGCAGACACGCTATCTTGAGGGGGTAGTGGGTATTCACCCGTGCGAGTTCAAATCTCGCACCCGGCACCATCTCTCCAGAAGTTTATCCTTCTTACATCTCAAACACCACTTTGCATCCCTCGCCATGAAGGGCTACATGAAACGCTTCCTCGTACTCCGACAGGGAAAAGCGATGGGTAATAACCGGAGCGACATCAACCCGGCGAGCCAAAAGCATGGCCTCGGTTTTTTCCCAGGTATCCCAGATTTCCCGACCAAAGAAGCCCTGGATGGTTGCCTCTTTAAAGACAATATCTGGTGAAACCCTCAGTTGGAGAGGTTGCACGGTCTGTCCGAGAATCATGACTTTCCCTCCTACGCGAAGATACCGAAATGCTTCCTGAAGGGCCGAAATATTTCCTGAGGCCTCAATGACAACACCGGCTCCTCCACCAAACTCTCGGGCTTTTTCGGCAACAACGTCAACCAGGTTTTCCCGCAGAGGATTGACCACCAGATGAGCACCCACGGAAGAAGCAATCTGAAGACGCCTTTCATTGAGGTCAACGGCAATGATCTGGGCTGCCCCCAAAGCCCGGGCAAACGCTATGGCAAACTGACCAATTGGACCACAGCCAAGGATAACGACGAGATCCCCAGTCACGTTTCCAGCTTCTACCGCCCGGTATGGGATTCCCATGGGTTCCAGCATACATCCTTCCTCAAAGGAGAGTGCTTCAGGAATCTTTCGTGTGGAAACAGCAGGGATGATGGTGTACTCGGCGAAACATCCGTTCCGAGTGTGGCCAAAAAGA
>JABUEZ010000041.1 GCA_013314795.1 Candidatus Profundicultor aquiphilus
GCATACTGGCTGGTACGGTACATTTCCTCCTATGAGTTACAAAAGGTTCTGATGAAAGAAGGTGGGCAATTCTCGGCTCGAATGGACCTCTTGCTCGATCCGGAATTCCATACTCCTGAGATTGAATATCCTCTTGGTCTGGTCTGCACCTATCTTGTGGATAGCTGGAAGGCTCAGGCACCCTATACCGACAATTACTGGTACTTCAACACCAGAGCTGGTGGAAAAGTATACGAAATGCAGATGAACGCTCTCCACAAACCTATGGCTGATGAGGTGAGTATTGAGGAGTGTGTTCAGGAAGTCGTGGCCAAGACCATTGAATTGACCTCTAAGTTTGATACGGTGCCCATAAGGGAAGAATAAGCAAGAAGAGAGTCACGCGGTGTTCCAGAACTATGGAACACCGCGTGGAGAAGCGGAGGATTGAAAATGAAAGAAGCAATGACATATGAAGCAGCAGGATATAGGTTGACGAGGAAACCGACGATTTGGGAAACACTGACCAGTGAGCGTTATTTTAAATGGACGCTTCTTATCCCCCTCATTGTTCTTTTGGGGATTTTTATGATTTATCCCTTGCTCTATTGTGCTTACTATTCCTTTCACCAATGGGGAATGCGAGGAAATGCTCTCTATGTCGGTGCCCAGAATTACCGGCAATTATTGAACGATAAGGCGTTCCTCGAAGCCTTGTACCGAACTTTTAAAGTTCTGGTCATCTGCATTGTTTCTGAACTTCTGATTGGGCTGGGTCTGGCCCTTTTATGGAGTAGAGAATTTAGAGGAGAGAATGTGGTGAGAGGCCTGGCACTCTTACCACTTCTGGTTGCTCCGCTCATTTTGTCTCTCCTGTGGAATTTCATGTTTGAGTACGATTTTGGTGCAGTCAACATTGTCCTGCAATCTTTGGGTCTTAATAAAATTTACTGGTGGTCTCCAGAACGGGCTCTTTATTCCATCTGCTTTATTACGATATGGCAGTGGTTCCCTTTTGCCACTTTTGTTCTGGTGGCAGGACTAAGGAGCTTACCGAAAGATGTTTTTGAAGCAGCTCGAGTGGACGGTGCTTCTTCGTGGTATACTTTTCGGAGATTAACGCTTCCCATGCTCAGCCCTCTTATTATGATCGTTATTGTCTTGCGAACTATGTGGCTGATACGTCTTTTTGACCCCCTTTATGGAACTACACGCGGTGGTGTGCAGACCGAGCTTCTCGACTGGATTGTGTATCGAACTGCCTTTGTTTACTTTGATATTGGTTACGGTTCCACCATGGCCACTTTTTCTCTGGTGCTCACCATGGCCATATGTGCCATCATGTTCCGAATTTTGATGAAAGCCCTGGGTGGGACAAAATAAAAGGAGTGTGCGTAACGTGAGTACGTTTGGGAAAATCATATTCTGGGTTATTACCCTGTTTGTACTCTTTATCATCGTTGCTCCGCTGGCCTGGATATATTTGACCGCATTTAAGGCTCCTAATGATATTTTCACGACCGACGTGAAGAAGCTGGTCTTCTTTAAGTTTACTTCGGAAAACTTCCAGCGTCTCTTTCGAGAGTTTCCCTTCTGGCCTAACTTTGTGAACACCATTATCATCAGTGCTGCCAGTACTGTAGTTGTTCTAGTTATCTCGGCGCTGGCTGCATACAGTTTTGCTCGTTGGAATACTGGTCGAGGACACCTTCTCTTTACCACGATTTCTACCAGGATGTTTCCAGGGGTTGTGGCCGCGATACCGTTTTTTGTTCTGTATCGGAATCTCGGGCTCCTGGACACGCGTTTTGGATTAACGCTTCTCCATATTTACTTTAATACTTCGTTTGCGACGTTTCTTTTGTATGGATTCTTTAAAGAAATTCCTGAGGAGTTGGAGCAAGCGGCCATGATTGATGGGTATAGTCGGGTAGATATTTTCCGCAAGATTGTGATGCCGCTGGTGCGCCCGGGGCTGGCGGTCACGGCCGTTTTTTGCCTGGTATGGTCGTGGAACGAATTCCTTTTTAGCTTCCTCTTTACCAGGGTGACAGCAAGGCCGGTTACGGTTCTTATTTCTTCATTCTGGGGTTCGATCGAAGTCCAGTATGGGCCTATGGCGGCGGGAGCAGCAATAGTCATTCTCCCAACCCTGGTTATTGCCTGGTTTATGCAACGGTACATCATTAGGGGGCTTACTTTTGGAGCAGTCAAAGGTTGAGGTGAAGATAATGCTACCGAGAATGTCAACTGGTGATTGGTTTTTCTGGTCAATTCTTTCCTGGATCTTTTTTCATTTCTTCTGGCTAAAATTTGTGGAGAAGTTCGTTCCTTTATGGGTTGGAACGATTGCAGCAACTGGTTTTGCTCTATTACTTTTTAAGTATGGTCCTCGGCCGATGGAAGAGGAAGAAGAGGAAGGAGAAGAGTAGTCATGGCAAACGTGAGGCTGGAAAATGTGGTCAAAATGTACGGGAAAAAGACAGCAGTTCGAGGAGTGAGTTTTGCCTGCCAGGAAGGAGAGTTCTTTTCTATTCTTGGTCCCACCGGGGCAGGGAAAACCACCATATTGAAAATGATCGCCGGAATAGAGAGCATTACCTCGGGGAAAATTTATTTTAATGAGCGGGTGGTGAACGAACTTCCTCCCCAGGAGCGAAACGTTTCCATGGCTTTTGAGACGTACAATCTTTACCCCCATATGAGCGTTTATGAAAATGTGGCCTTTCCTCTTCGAGCGCCGCGCTGGAAAATGAAATTGACGCCTGAGGAAGAGCGAAAGCGGGTTGAGGAAATCACCGGTTTCTTGGGTATCGATAAACTTCTTGACCGATTACCGCAAAATTTGAGTGGGGGTCAGAAGCAGAGAGTATCACTGGCCAGGGCTCTGGTGCGCAGAGCTGAGGTGTATCTTCTCGATGAACCCATTGCTCATCTCGATGCCAAATTAAAATTCTCCACCCAAACCCTCCTGAAGGAGTTTGCACAGAAATATGGAAGTACCATCATTTATGTGACCCATGATTTTCGGGAAGCTCTGGCTCTGTCGGATCGAATGATTGTTTTACGGAGGGGTATGGTGGAGCAAGAAGGAACACCGGAAGAGATTTACTACTCTCCGAAGACCGATTTTGTAGGCAGGCTGGTCGGTGATCCTCCTATGAACTTTATTGACGGCGTCCTGACCACAAAAGGCGGGAAAACCGTTTTTCAAAAAGACGATTTTACACTGGTATTGCAGGGCGAGCTTCTAAAACGAGCTGAAAGCGCCGGAATCGAGAGAGAAGGAACAAACCTTATTCGTCTGGGTATTAGACCAGAGCATGTTCGTCTCCATACTGAAAGGATTTCTGAGAATTCCTTTCAGTTACCTATCTATGCCATTATTCATGAAAACGAGAGTAGCGTCGTGACTTTCCGCTTGAAGGATGTCTTCCTGTATGTGCGAACCACCGGTTTTTGCAAATATCAGAAATCGGAAAGGGTTTGGCTTGATTTTGATCCAAAGTGGATGTTCTTCTACAGGAAAACGGTGGAGATTTCGCAAGAAGGGAGTTCCGAGAAATGAGTAAAGTAGAAGCCAAAAATGTGTGGAAAATATACCCTCGGGGCAATGTGGTTGCCGTTCAGGATTTGACTTTTACCTGTAATCATGGAGAATTTCTGGCTATCCTGGGTCCTTCAGGAGGTGGGAAAAGCTCGACTTTGCGAATGCTGGCGGGACTGGAGGAAATCAGTAGAGGGGAAATTTTGTTTGATGGGAAAGTTGTTAACCATCTCGGTCCGGCCGAAAGAAACGTTGCTCTGGCTTTTGAGTCGTATGCTCTGTATTATCGTCTCAATGTTTATGAAAACATTGCTTTTCCCTTACGGGCGAGAGGAATGAAAGGCAAAGAGGTGGATGAGAAGGTACGGTTTATTGCCGATATGCTGGAACTGGGGCCTTACTTGAAAAAACTTCCCGGTTCTCTTGCCGGTGGTATCCAGCAGCGGATTTCTCTGGCTCGAGCTCTGGTTCGTAGACCCAACGTTACCCTTCTTGATGAACCCCTGTCCCACATGGATCAGCGGGTGCGGCATGAGATTCGCGCTCGAATCCGCCATCTTCATGATGAACTGGGCTTGACCACGATTTATGTGACGCATGATCAGGCTGAGGCGATTTCCTTATGCGATCGTTTGCTCATCATCAACGAAGGTCGGTTACAGCAAATTGGGACTGTAGAAGAAGTATGGAACCGTCCGGCAAATAAGTTTGTGGCCTATTTTATTGGGGAACCAACCATGAACTTCATTCCCGGCAAAGTTGAGACGGTACAGCAGGTTGTCATTCTCACCTCCAGTGGGAAGAGGGCTTTTTCTTTTGAGCCGCACACTTTGCCAGAACAGTATGTCGGTGCCGAGGTCACCATAGGCGTTCGTCCTCAACAGATAGAAGTTTCTCGGGAAGGAAATAGAACCAACACGATACCAGGGACCGTGAAGATTGTAGAGTTTCAGGGGGACAGGACAGTGCTCACCGTGGAGTTAGATGATTTGGCAGGAAGTGAGGTTAAGGCAGTGGTGTCTGCTCAGGAACGGTATGTCGAAGGAGAAACAGTCTGGTTTTACTTCGCGCCTTCGATTATCCGGCTCTTTGAAGAAGAACGACTCATTTTGTAGGGACACAATGAGAAAATTTTGCAGGAGGTGTTCATAGAATGGCTTTTCGAGTAAATCTTCACGAAATGAAACCAGATACGTGTGAACGTTCTTTCCGGTACCTTGCTCAGGGGAAAAAGGGAGAAACCCTTCGTGATACCTACTGGCTTATCGATCCTGAAACTTCTCCCTCCCGAGTTCTGAAGATGGGATATACCATTGTTTATCCTGAAGGAAAAACTACGGGGCATTCTCATTCTGAGGAAGAAGTATATTTTGTCCTGAGTGGAAGGGGAGAAATGGAAATTGGGGATGAGAAATTTTCCATTTCTGAAGGTGACGCCTTTTATGTAGAGCCAGGGAAGTACCACGTTACTTATAACACCGGAGTTCTACCGCTGGTCATTCTGTGGGTTACCGGGAAAGTGGGAAATTGCTGAAGAGAGGAGTGGCTGAACCGTGCTGAAACAACTGCTGGTTATCGATGGGGAATTGGTTGACGCGGCTCTGGGACAGTACATCGACGTGATCAATCCGGCAACGGAAGAAAAAATGGGAGAGGTGGCGGTGGCTTCCTCTCAACAGATTGATGGAGCAGTGCAAGCAGCGGCGAGAGCTTTCAAAGAGTGGTCAGAAAAGAATCCGTTTGAACGAGCAAAATTGATGGAAAAAGCTGCTTTGGAAGTAGAAAAGAGAGCGGAAGAAATAGGGAGGGTTATGACGGCAGAAGAAGGTAAACCTCTTCAGGAAGCGATAAGCGAGGTAAAGGGTTCGGCGGAAGTTTTACGGTACTTCGCTGAGGCAGGAAAGAGGGTCTTTGGAGATATTATTCCTCTGAATAAGAACGATCTGAGCAGTATGGTGGTGAGACAACCGGTGGGAGTAGTGGCAGCCATTACTCCCTGGAACTATCCGGTTCAGCTTCTTGCCTGGAAAGTTGGGGCGGCTTTAGCGGCAGGTTGCACGGTGGTGGCAAAAGTTCCTTCTGAAACGCCCCTCTCTCCCCTTATGTTCCTGGAGTGCTTTATCGGTGCCGGCTTTCCAAAAGGGGTTGTAAACGGTATTGCCGGTTCGGGCTCCGTGGTGGGAAAAGAACTGGTGCTTCATCCTCTGGTGAGAAAGGTGAGTTTCACCGGTTCAACCGAAGCAGGTAAGAAAATCATGAGTTACTGTGCCGAGGGTGTTAAACGGGTGACACTGGAATTGGGAGGCCAGTGTCCACTTATTGTGCTTCATGATGCAGATCTGGAGAAAGCAGTGAAAGGTGGCGTACGGCGCTCTTTCCGGAACATGGGCCAGGTTTGTAATGCGATTAACCGCATCTATGTGGAAAAATCCATTTTCGAAGAATATGTGACCAAGTTTGTCGAAGAAACCAAAAAACTGAAAATTGGGAATGGTCTTGTGGAGAATGTGGATTTGGGTCCCATGGTAAGCCTTAGTGCCTTGCAGAGGGTAGAAGAACATGTGCAGGATGCTCTTTCTAAAGGAGCAAAGGCCCTCTGGGGAGGAAAAAAACCCGAAGGAGAAAAATACCGGAAAGGGTACTATTTTGAACCCACCGTCCTCGTCGATGTGAATCATGACATGCTGGTGATGAAAGAGGAAACCTTTGGGCCAGTGGTTGGCATCATGCCTTTTGAAAGCGTTGAGCAGGTTATTGAATGGGCAAATTCTACAAGATATGGCCTGGCAGCATATGTGTATACTTCGAATCTGGACCGGGCTCGGAAGGTTTGCCTGGGGCTGGAGTGTGGCAATGTGGGTCTGAACAACGTGGATGTGGCCACGATTTATGCTCCTTACACAGGGTGGAAAGAGAGTGGCTTCGGGACCGACCTGGGACCGGAAGGGATTCTTTCTTACATGGAAACAAAACACATCAAAATAGAATTTGCGTGCTGAGGGTAAAAGACCTGGTTTGAAGGAGGATCAATGATGAGTAAAAAACCCTGTGTCGTGGGCGTGGATATTGGTACCTCAAGCTGTAAGACCCTGGCAATTAACGAAGGTGGGGAAGTACTGGCAGTTGCGACGGAGGAATATCCGGTATTTACTCCTGCACCGGGATGGTCTGAACAGGATCCAGAGGATTGGTGGAAAGCGGTAAAGGTCACGCTGAAGGATGTTTCGCAGAGACTCGAGAAAATTGGTTATGCCATCGAAGGGATAGGTTTAACTGGACAGATGCATGGTCTGGTTCTTCTCAATCAAGAAGGGAGAGTGCTGAGACCATGCATCATGTGGAACGACCAGAGGAGTGCTCCTTACTGTTCCAGGTTTTATGAGGTGGTTGGTGGAGAAACCGAATTTTTAAAAATAGTCAACAATATGATGCTGCCCGGGTACACTGGGGGTAAAATTCTCTGGGTTCAAGACCGCGAGCCGGAGGTCTTTTCTCAGGCAGACAGGTTTTTGTGTCCCAAGGATTTTATTCGGTTTAAGCTCACCGGTGACTTTGCGACCGATGTTACGGATGCTTCCGGCACAGGGTTATTTAATGTCCGAAAAAGAGAGTGGGCTACCGACCTCATTCAAGAACTGGGTTTCCCACTCTCCATGTTTCCTCCTGCTTTTGAGTCTTCCGAAAAAACCGGTTGCGTGAAAGAGGAAGTGGCCAGGGAGATCGGCATAAAGAGCGGTGTCCCCGTTTTTGGTGGCGGAGGTGACGCTGTAGTTCAAAACATTGGCGTTGGAGCGGTGGAGCCGAGTGTTCTCAGTATCACTCTTGGTACGGCTGGTATTGCTGCAATTGCTTCAGACAGATTTCTGGAAAACCCTGGTGGAACACTGCAATTTTTCTGTAACGCCATGCCTCAAAGCTGGATCGTATTCGGGACGACTCTGGCTGCGGGTGGGTCATTGCGATGGTTTAAGGATGTATTTGGGGGTCTGGAAAAGGAAGCTTCTCGATGGCTGGGGAAATCGGCTTATGAGATGCTTGATGCTGAAGGGAGCCTTTCCCAGCCTTTAGCTCGGGGCATTATTTTTCTTCCCTACTTGATTGGCGAACGCTGTCCACACACCGATCCAGATGCTCGAGGGGTTTTAATTGGCTTTGGTTTGCATCATTCTCGCAATGATTTGGTACGGAGTGTTTTTGAGGGGATCGTTTTCAGCTTGCGTGACGTCTATGCAGAAATGGAAAAGCTCGGCTTCACCGTTTCTCAGGTCCGACTCTCTGGAGGAGGAGCAAAAAGTAATCTGTTCCGAAAAATTCACGCCGATGTCTTTAATTCCGAAGTGGTAACTGTGGAACATGGAGAAGAGGGAGGGAGTTACGGAGCAGCAATCCTCGCTGGAGTAGGGTTTGGTTTCTGGCCTTCGGTTCAAAATGCTGCGTTATGTATTAAGTTTGAAACGAAAACTCAGGTTACGCCTGAGCACGTAGAAATGTATCGAGAGTTCTTTGCGGTCTACCAGTCACTGTACAAGACTTTGGGGCCGACTTTTAAAACCTTGAGTCGCTTTCAAAAATAGAGAGAAGGAGGTGAGAGACCGTTGATTAAGAAGTGGAAAGTTTTGCTTCCTCAACCCATCGTTAAAGCTGGTATGGAACTTCTGGAGAAAAGTGGAAAATTTGAACCAGTTGTTTTTTCCTCTCCGGATATGGCCGAAATTCAAAAAATTATTGGGACAATCGATGCTCTTCTTGTCCGGAGTGGCTTCAAGGTGAACAAAGATCTTTTGGACGCTGCATCCAGATTGAAGGTCATTTCCCGGGTAGGAGCAGGTCTTGATAACATCGATGTGGAACATGCCCGAAAAAAGGGAATAGAAGTCCTCAATGTAAAAGGGGCTAATGCTCTTTCGGTGGCGGAACATACCATGTCCTTCATTTTCGCTCTGGCCAAGAACCTTTTCGATTTTGATAAACGAGTACGCCAGGGAGAATGGGATATCCGTTATGCCTATCGAGCTTTTGAAATTCAGGGAAAAACTCTAGGATTGGTGGGTTTTGGTCTTATAGGAAGAGAAACAGCGCGGATGGCCCTGGGTTTGGGAATGAAGGTTCTTTTTTATGATCCTTTTGTGGAGGGAGAATTTGCACTATCGGTAGAGCGGGTTAACCATCTGGATGAATTGCTGGAAAGAAGCGATTTTGTGTGCTTGCATGTTCCTTTGAATGAAAACACGGTGAGCATGATTGGGGAAAAAGAGCTAAAAAAGATGAAGCCAACTGCTTTTCTGATCAATGTTTCTCGAGGTTCTGTGGTTGACACCGATGCTCTGTGCAGGGCGCTTCAGGAAAAATGGATTGCCGGAGCGGCAACGGATGTATTTGAAAAGGAACCTCCTACATCCAATCATCCTCTTTTTGCACTGGATAATATCATTGTTACTCCTCATGTTGCCGGTTTGACTCGAGAATGCAGTGAACGGGTGGCGGTGAAAGCTGTGGAGAATCTGATTGAAGCTATAGAGAGAATAGAAAAGGAGGTTAATTCATGAGCGCTGCGGAAATCAAGGAAAAGTTAAGTGGTATTTTTGCCCCCATTGTTACTCCCTTTGATGAAAAAGGGGAAATTGATTTTGAAGCGTTGAAAAGGAACATAGAAAAGATGAACCAGACTCCTCTCAGGGGGTATTTTGTGCTGGGCACAAATGGTGAATTTCGAAGTTTAAGCTATGAAGAGAAAATAGAAATCACGAAAGTTGTGACATCGTCTCGAGGTGATAAGGTTGTTATTGCTGGAGCGAGCTGTGAGTCTACAGTCAAATCAATAAAACTTGCTCGGGAACTTTCCTCTCTGGGTGTGGATTTTATCAGTTTGTTGCCTCCATCCTTCTTTGCCAAAAGGATGACCGATGATGCGCTGTTTGGCTATTTTACAGAGGTTGCTGAGAGTATTGATACCCCGGTTCTTCTTTATAATAATCCTTCGATAGCTAACAGCGTGTGTTTATCTTCTTCCCTGATTACCAGAGTGAGCAAACACCCCAGAATTTTTGGCGTCAAAGACAGTTCTAAGGGAAACTATGATTCGTACATTAGTGCTTCGCTGGGCGAAAGTTTCTGGGTTCTGGCCGGTTCAGCAGATTTCTTTTTCCCTGCTATGCTTTTGGGGGCCGTGGGTGGGGTTCTTTCTTTGGCGAACGTTTTTCCTGATTTGTGCTGTCGACTTTTTTCCCTGGCTGTAGGGAGAAATCTGGAACGGGGCTTGTGGTTTCATCGCAAAATTGTTAAATTAAATTCCTTAGTCTCTGGTAAATTCGGGGTAAGTGGTGTAAAAGCGGCGATGGATCTGTTTGGTTTTGAGGGAAAGTACCCTCGGAAGCCGTTAGCCGGTCTGAATGCAATACAGAAGGAAGAGCTGGAAAACAGTGTCAAAGAGGTTCTCAAAGAATTAGAAGTTGAATAGTTTTGCCGAGTTTTGAAAAAGGCGGTTGGGGATCTTTGGCTCGAAAAAAGAATACCTTAGAAAATATTGATCTTGTGGTCAAAGTAGCAGAGCTTTATTATCTCTCTGATTTGAGCCAGGGAAAGATAGCCGAAATTGTGGGCATCTCCCCTCAGAAAGTTTTTCGGACTCTAAAAAAGGCCAAAGAGCTCGGGCTTGTGGAGATCCGTATTCGGAAAACCGGAGAGGTTGATCGGGAACTATCATCCAGATTAAAAGAGAAATTTGCTTTGAAAGACGCGGTAGTGGCTGAAGCATATGGGAGTACCGAGCGTGTGACGAAAGCTGTAGCCCAGACGGCGGCCAGTTTTTTAAAGTCGTGTCTGGAGTCGCACTCTTACACCAGCGTTGGAGTTGCGTATGGAAGGACCCTTTGGGAAGTTCTCAATTATTTACCGTTTTTCCGTTTTCCTGATTTGAAGATTGTCCAGATGATGGGGAGTTACGGTGGACGACGCTGGAAGACACTGGCTATTGAGTTGGTGCGCTCTTTCAGCAAGCATCTGGGGGGAGAACCGTTTTATTTGCTGGCTCCTGCTTTTGCTAAAAACTCTGCCAGTCGAGAAGTGTTTCTCCAGGATGGTGAAATACGGGAAATCCTGGAAATGGCAGAAAACGTGGATGTTGCGCTGGTAGGTATAGGGGGAATCAAGCGAGAAACAAGTTTATTGATTGAAACTGGCGATTTTCGTCCGGATGAAATCGAAGAACTGGTTCACAATAAAGCTGTGGGAGCCATCTGTGGCACTTTTTTTGATGTGGAAGGCAGGATGGTGCACAGTGTACTTGATTCAAGAAGAATTGCTGTGGACCTTGAAAGATTAAGATATAATGCGAAAAGGATTATCGGCATGGCTGGAGGATTGGAAAAGAGAGAAACGATTTTGGGAGCCCTGCGGGGGAAATGGATTACCGATTTGGTCACCGACGTGGAAGTCGCCAGGTGGTTAATCTCACAGACCCATTGATGAGATATCCGCGAATGATTCGCTTTCGGCCTGCTATACTCGTTTTGATGCCGATGGTTTTCTGGAAGGGCTGTAATTCTTTCAAGAGGCGAGAAAATCCAGCCGGGCACCTCCTGGAGTAATGGGTTATTTTGGAAGTCTTCATTGACACCCGGTTAAAAACAATATATTATTCCCAAAAAAAGGGGGATTCGGGATATGAAAAAGTGGTTTGTCTGGGTTTTGGTCTTTTCTTTTGTGTTTGTCTTTTTGAGTGGGGTTATTTTGGCTTCGACGCTTGATGATATTAAGGCTCGGGGGAAAATTATCATTGGCACCGATG
>JABUEZ010000042.1 GCA_013314795.1 Candidatus Profundicultor aquiphilus
CATTAATCCTCCACCATCTTTATCGCCCAACTCTGAGTGAAAGTCAACAGACTGAGAAGGTTTTTTGCCCTTTTAAAGTTCTTTCCAATCCCCTTCCCTGATGGAAGCCAGACACGCATCAAGAATAGCCTGCGTTCGAAAACCATCCAGAAAAGAGGGAAACTCATCAGGCTTCTCCCCACGTAAAGCTTTCACAAATACCTCAGTTTGAACCAGGTAGTGTTCCGAAGGTCCAAAGTACGAAGGACAGGGAAAGGAAGCAAAATTACTCCGAAAATGGGTGTACTCGGTCATCGGCTCAGAGCAAACCAGGAGTTCCTGAGGTTTTTCAACATCAAGGATAAATCCACCCCGGTCACCATTTACTTCCACGGTGAAAGCGTTTCCTCTTCCCGTGGCGTAGCGAGACATTTCCACAGTCAAAAAGATTCCTTCTTCCATTTCACCCCATACCCCCACCGCGTCGTCCACGGTAACTTTTCGTCTCTCGCCTGAAATTGGATCCTTCCGCTCCGAAATAAAAGTCTTTGCATGCGCCCGTACCCGAAGAAGCTTCTTTCTGGTGAGAAACTCAACCAGGTCAAAAACATGGGCTCCCAGATCACTCAGAACACCACTTCCTGACTCCGCCTGGCTCAGTCTCCAGCTATAAGGGGCCAAAGGTGAAGAAAGCCAGCTTTGCAGATAATGACAGCGCACATGGTAAACCCTCCCCGCCTGACTCCTTTGCAAGATGCGTCGCAACATCTTAACCGCCGGAACAAAGCGGTAGGAAAAGGCCACCATATTCACCAGGTCCCTCTCCTCTGCCAAACGGTAGAGCTCTTCTGCCTGCGCGGCATTCATGGTAAAAGGCTTTTCGCAGAGGACATGCCATCCCCGGAGAAGCGCTTCTTTCACCAGCGGATAATGGGTCACATTGGGCGTGGCTATCACCACAGCCTGTAAAGGCATGGCAAATACGTCCTCAACACTGGTCGCAAGATACGGTACTTGAAACACTTCTTTTGCTCGCCGCAATCGATTTTCATCCCGATCGCAGACAACTTCAACCGATATGTCAGAAACAAAATGTCGAAAGTTTAATAAATGTTGTTCTCCGATACCACCGAAACCGATAATTCCCATCTTGAACTTTCTGGAAGACATAATTTTCCATCCTTTCCATAAGGCGCGCATCTTTGGCTCTCATATCATATCTTTCTCTATCCAAAAAGGAAAATATATTAAAATTTTTGATATTTATTTTTTAACTAATTTTACGGAATGAAACATGAAAATAGTGTTCAATCATTTATTGACATTTAAAATATACAGTGCTATTTTTCTAAAAAATACATCGTTTCTTATGCTTTATATCAATTTATTTGATTAATGAAGGGAACGAAACCATGTCAAAAAAAACAGGAAATATTTTGATTCTCAATACTGGAAAGGACATCAACATTTTAAAGGCACTCTCAACTGAGGTGCGAATTCGAATCCTTGAGATTTTGAACGGGAAAAAACTCAATGTCAGCCAGATTGCCCAGGAGCTGGGTATTCCCCAGTCCACCGCGGTGGTCAATATCAACATCCTTGAAAAAGCAGGATTGGTGAAGGTAGAAAACAAAAAGGGAGAAAGAGGGTCCCAGAAACTGTGTAGCGCCCAATACAGTGAGATTATCATCAGCTTCCCATCAACAACCGAAAAAAGTGAAGAAGATAATGTAATCGAAGTGGAGATGCCGGTTGGACTGTACACCAAATTTGAAATCGGTCCACCATGTGGCCTGTGTTCTCCTGAAAAAATCATTGGTTTCCTGGATTCCCCAGATTCTTTCTGGAATCCAGAACGGGTGAAGGCAGGACTTCTCTGGTTTGGAAAAGGATTCGTGGAGTACAAATTTCCCAATAATGCTCTTTATAAAGGAAAACCGCTCAAAAAAATTGAAGTCCTGATGGAACTCTCTTCCGAAGTCCCGGGAACCAACAAACACTGGCTTTCAGATCTCACCCTCTGGGTGAATGAAGTGGAAATCGGGACCTGGACTTTTCCGGGTGATTTTGGCGACAAAAGAGGTCGTTTCACACCCTTATGGTGGAAACTGGAGGGTTCCCAGTACGGCCTTCTCAAGACCTGGA
This sequence comes from Candidatus Profundicultor aquiphilus, assembly GCA_013314795.1. Classification (GTDB taxonomy): domain Bacteria; phylum Atribacterota; class Atribacteria; order Atribacterales; family Caldatribacteriaceae; genus Profundicultor; species Profundicultor aquiphilus. The sequence goes on from JABUEZ010000042.1 coordinate 2,125, forward strand.
TCGTTACCGAAAACGGTTCCTTCATTGACGGAGAAAAAATTTCCGAAGTAACCCTGAACGACCTTCGTATCAACGAACACTCCTCCATTAAAATCCGAATTGGTATCAAAGATGACGCTCAGAACGTGGGTGGTATCAATATCTTTGGCCGGAGTTTTGGCAACTACGATAGGGATATCGTGCTTCGACCACATTTTTAGAACATGGGAGGGAATTCTCTTGGAAAAAGCAAAAATTCTGGTTAATGCTTCACGAAAGCGGGGAATTGTCTCACCCCTGGTGTACGGTTCCTTCCTGGAACACTTAGGAAGGTGTATTTATGGAGGAGTATGGGCCGAAAAAACCCGTAACGGCAAGTTCGCTGGCGATGACCCAAACCACTGTGGTGTCGTAGCACCATGGCTTCCTTTTGGGGAGCAAGACCGAAAAAAGGGGTGTACCACACCCACGATAACACCCACACCTACGCAGGGAGACAGTCACAACGAATTGAAATCATGAGTCCTGGAACCATAGCCGGTATCCAGCAAGAGGTAACATTAGACGACCATCGTTATCAGGTTGTTTGCATTGTGAAGGGCGAAGACATCGACAAAGGCTTACAATTAAGTCTTCAGAATGGCAATACCGTATATGCCGAAAAAATCCTGGAAGAAATTGATGCTGAATGGAAAACATTCCAGTTTGAATGGGCCGTCGATCCTTCCCTTGAGGGGAAAACGGTTCCCTTTGTTATACACTTCGAGGACCCCGGCACGGTATGGATTGGGTACGTCTCCATGATGCCAGTGAATAAATCCTGGAAAGGAATGCGCAAAGATGTGTTAGAAGCGGTTAAGGCTTTGCGACTTGCCACCGTGCGCTGGCCCGGTGGCAATTTCGTTTCTGGATACCACTGGATGGACGGCATCGGCCCCAGGGAGAAGCGACCACCCCGCTGGGACTATGCCTGGAGTGCCTGGGAGCCAAATGATTTTGGCACAGATGAATTTATCGAATTTTGCCGTTTCGTGGGGACAGAACCGTACCTTTGCGTGAACATCGGTACCGGTACTCCTGAGGAAGCGGCAGCATGGGTTGAGTACTGTAATGGCGATCCCTCCACCCGTTATGGGTCGTTGCGTGCCGAAAACGGTTATCCGGAACCGCACAACGTCCGTTTCTGGGGAGTGGGAAACGAAACCTATGGCAACTGGCAAATCGGTCACGTGGACCCAGAAACCTATGGAAGAAAATGCCTTGAATTCATCCGAGCCATGAAAGCCGCCGACCCCGACATTGTCCTTATCGCCGTGGGAGTCAATGAAATCGGATTAAGCAGTGGCCTCGATTTTTACCCCTGGAATGAACGAGTGCTGAAGCTTGTGAACAATGCCATCGATTATCTCTCAGCCCACCACTATGCTCCTGGTCCTGAATTCTTACGCACAGCCAAGCAAAGACCTTCTGACGAAGAACTGTATTATCCCATCGTGGGTTTCCCCGAAGAAATGAAAACCATCCTGCAAGCCGACATTGCCACCCTGGATCGCCTCTGGTGGCCATGCGCAGCGAAACCCACTTCCCTCTCACGGTAGGCATTGCCAGCCTCGTCAATCAATATCGGCCACGGTACGATATGGTTATGGCTGCTTCGACCCTGGCCACCATCCCCGTTATCATCGTTTTCCTTATCATGCAGCGTCAATTTCTTGAAGGACTGGGGGCCATGGGGAGATTGGTGGAAAAATAGTATGAGAGGGGAGGAAGCCCTCCCCTCTCATACCTTGAATCTTCCGACCAGATCCTGTAAATCTTTGGCCATCTGTGCCAGGGATTCCACCGCAGAAGTGATTTCTTCAAGTGATGCACTCTGCTCTTCGGTCGAGGCAGAAACTTCTTCACTGGAAGCAGCATTTTCTTCAGCTACGGAGGCAATTGAGCTAATTTCCTGGACAATATTCGCAATACCTGAAGAGATTTCTTGAAGCAATTTGGCGTTATCCTCAGAAAGAACCATGACTTCCTCGGTTGATCGGCCAATCTGCCCCTGGTTACGAGTGGCCTCTTCAAAGAAATGACGGACACGGTCAATTCTTTCCACAACCTGCTGGATCGCCTGCAAGATGTTCTCGAGATTCTGCGCCACATCCTGAGCCTGGGACACACCTTTACCAACACGATCTTCCGCCTGTTTCACCCTATTGACTGCACCCTGGGTATCCTGACGTATTTCGCCGATGAGGTTGGCAATCTGTTGCGCTGCCTGAGCGGAACTTTCGGCAAGCTTACGGACTTCCTCGGCCACCACTGCAAAACCACGCCCAGCTTCTCCGGCCCTGGCCGCCTCAATGGCTGCATTCAGGGCCAGGAGATTGGTTTGCTCAGCAATTCCGGTGATGAGGTCCACAATTTTGCCAATTTCCTGAGAACGAGTATCAAGAGTAGCAATCGACTGGGTGACATCCTGAGTACTTTGAGAGATGGATTGAATACTTTCTACCAGAGCACTCAAAGCCTGGTTACCCCGTTGCGCTTCCTGAACTGTGTTTTTTCCCGCTTCTGCGGTGAGATGCAGTGCTTTTTCGATCTCCTGAAGGGCCTGAGAATTTTGGTCAACGCTCTCTCGTGTTCGCTTCAAAAGATCGAGATTGCGCTCTGTACCCTGAGAAAGAACCTGAGTCCTCTGACTGATGACTTCAACCTGATGGCTCACTTTGTCCAGACCGCCACTCTGTTCGGTAGAACCCTGCGCCACCTGGGCAATGGTTTTGGCGATTTCCTGTGTTGCCTGAGAGATTTCCTGCACCGAGGAAGATAGCTCTCCACTTGCCGAAGTCAGAGCAGAAGAGTTACCCAAAATATGGCTCACCAGGTCTTTCAGGTTTAATACCATCGCCTCCAAGGCCTTTCCCAGAATCCCCACTTCATCCCCGGAACGTACCTCAACCTGAACCGCTAAATTTCCCTCAGAAACAGCCTGAGCAACGCGCACCATCTGTGCAAGAGGTCTGGTGATGCTCCTGGTGATGAAGAGAGCAATCACCAGAGCCACCCCCACCAGGATGACAATCAGGACACTGATAAAAAGGAAGTTATCGGCATAACTTTTTCTGGCCAATTGCTCTGCTTGTGCGGCTATTTCAAGATTGATATTGGTCAACTCATCCAGGTAATTCCGCATCGTTTCAAACTTTTCCTTGGCCTGTCCCAGGGTAAGATCAAGGGCCAGGGTTCGCCCCTCACGGGTATCAGCTTTCCTGGCTTCCACAATCTGCCGAGAGAGAACCAGCCATTCCTCCCGAGCTTTCTCATACCGAGGAATAAGTTCCAGTTCCTTGGTATCCGAGGCCAGGGCCTTATACTTGTTCCACCGTTCTTCTGACTGCTTCAGATTGGTCTCATATTCTTCTACAAGCTGGTTGAAAACCTCGGAACCGGTTTTGGCAAAAATAAGAGAACGTTCCGCCACCAACAATTGTTGCAAATCCCGATCAATTTCCAAAATATAATCAATGCTGGGAAGACGAACGGCAAAAATGTCGGTGAGATTGCGAAAAATTCCCTGTGATAACCGAATACCAAGATAACCAGCCACCACACTTAAGGCAATCACCAGGGAAAAACCGAGTATCACTCTTGCTCCTATTTTGAGATTTCTCACGCTCAAGACCCCCTACCTACTGATTCAGGAATGCATCGACATCGATACCAATGACGATTACCCCGATTGTTTTATCCTCTTCTTTCACCGGCACCGAAACCTGGACAAGGTAACTCTGGGTACTTTCATCGAATTCGACGTCCCCAAAGTAGAGTTCGCCCTCGCCATCTTTGTAGCACTCGGTGAACTTGGCCTCATCTCCCTGCCAGTAGTCAGAGGTTTTATTGGTTGCCGCTACCAACGCTCCCTGATTATCGGTGACAAAAATCTCTGCAAAGTATGGGGCAGATTCCTGCAGGGTTAAAAGATGTTGAGTACACTCATTCTCCAAAACGGGTTTCATAAAATCGGCAATACCCGGTGTTGCCATCCACTGTTCATCCAGGGCTTTAATTTCTTCCAGGGTCGTACCTTTTTCATTCTGTGCTTTTACTGCAGCCACAATGACCGGATCTTCTCCCCACTTCACAAGGTTACCTTGCACAAAATCGATGATTTCTTGGGGAGCCTTTTCAGCCGCACCCCCCGGTCCTATCCACAAAAGGAACAATCCGCTGATAACAAGAATAGCTGTGAGTACTTTCACGACGCTACACCCCTCTTTCGATTTTGGGTGAAAAATCATTTCTTACCCTTATTATCGGAAATGTCCCAAAAATCTTTAGGGGTGTTCCGAAAAAAACCGAGAGGGAAAGCGAAGTTACCGCCGTATCTTTTCCAGATTACTCACCACCACGGCCACAACAATAATGAGGCCTATGGTGAAAGTCTGAAAATACGAGGACACATTGAGGATATTAAGACCATTCTGGACAATACCAAGAAGGACAACCCCAAGAAAGGCACCGAGCACCGAACCTCGCCCTCCTTCAAAGGTTACCCCACCGATGATGGCTGAAGCCAGAGCCCGTAACTCATAACCCTCTCCGGCATTGGCCAGGATATTCCCCAGGCGCGAGATGAGCACTAAAGAGGCAAGACCTATGAGAACTCCACTTAACGTGTAGTTGGCAATTTTGAGCCGGTCAACATTAATTCCCGAAAGAAAGGCCACCTGTTCGTTCCCCCCCATAACCACCAGCCGCCGGCCAAACTTGGTGTTGCGGAGCAAAAAGTGGACTGCCAGAACCACCAGAAACAGAACCACCACCGACACCGGAACTCCCAATAGCCTTCCCCGCCCCAGGAACGTGAAATGACCCTTGAGGGAGAGAAAGAGTCCTCCAGAAATGACTAGAGCCAAACCATAGTACACGTAGTTCATTCCCAAAGTCACAATGAGCGGAATACACCTGCTTTTACTCACAATCACTCCGTTGAGAAAACCACACCCGATGGGGAGGACAAAACCAGCAAGAATCGCCCAGAAGGATGGCACTCCACTCATGACCATCTTGCAGATGACCACGCCGCTTAGACCAATCATTGACCCAATGGAAAGGTCGATGCCCCCCGAAATGAGGAGGATGGTCATGGACATGGTGGCAATACCGAGTACCGCAATCTGCTGGAAAACGGCCAGAAGATTTCCCTGGCTCAAAAACCTGGGGTTCAAAAACCCAAAAAGAACCGAGAGAACCACGATGACCATCACCAGGAAAAAGGTCTGGTTACGCAAGGGAGAGGTTCTTTTCCCCAGAGATACAGCCCGATCAACACTCTCATTCTGATTAGGAAGATTGGCGTACTCGTTCACCGGCAGTCACCCCAAAGGCAGAAGAAATGATGTTTTCTTCGTTCATTGCTTCTCCGGTCAGTTCCCGGACTATTGTTCCATGACGAACCACCAGAATTCGGTCACACAGAGCCAGGAGTTCCGGGTTCTCCGAAGAAATCAAAATGATTGACTTCCCCCTCTGAGCTAAATCGGCAATCAGGCGGTGGATTTCACTTTTAGCGTTGACATCGATCCCGATGGTGGGTTCATCGAAGACGATAATCTCAGCATTTTTCAAAAGCCACCGGGCCAGAATCACTTTCTGTTGATTCCCACCGCTCAAAAAACGAACTTCCTGTTCCAAGGAAGGAGTTTTGATATCAAGGTTTTTCACGTACTCTTCTACACGCTTCCGTTCATCTCGCAAAGGAATAAGCAAACCCCGGAAGTGATCATCAAGCGAAGGAATGGTGGCATTCTTTGTCACGCTCAATCCCAGGGCCAAACCGGTTCTCTGCCGGTCTTCGGTGATATATCCAATCCCATAACGAATGGCATCTTGAGGAGAATGAATCACCACTTTTTGACCTCGAATCCAGATTTCACCACCATGAGACCTGGTAAAACCGAAAAGAGCCTTAAAAATCTCAGTCCTTCCCGAACCCACTAAACCCGCAATCCCCAGAATTTCACCCCGGCGAAGCATAAAGGAAACTGGAGGTGAGGAGGGAGAATATCGTAAATTTTTGACCTCGAGGACCACTTCCTTTGAAGAAAATCCTCTTTCCCTCTGGAAGAGATTGACACTTCTACCGGCCATCTCCCTGGTAAGCGCGGCCAGGTCTACTTTTTCTTCCTTGTGATTGTGGCAGGTTACTCTATACCCATCGCGCAGAACTGTTATCCGGGAAGCAACTTCTAAAACTTCCTCCAGACGATGGGAAATATAAATAATACCTATGCCCCGCTGAGCAAGATTCTTCACCAGGTCGAGCACCATCCTGGTCTCATTGACATTGAACATAGCCGTGGGCTCATCCAGAATAAGCACTTTTGGTTCAAAAGCAATGGCCCGGGCAATCTTTACTAACTGCTGCTCAGCCACACTCAGGTTTTCAACCCGTTCTCCAACCGGTAAATTCACCCCTAAGGATTCGATGATCTGGCGAGCCCGGGAAAGCATTTCCCGGTGATTCACAATGCCAAACGAGGAAGTAATCTCCCGTCCCACAAAGATATTTTCAGCCACACTGATTTGAGGTACCAGAATGTTTTCCTGATAGATAGTCTGAATCCCCAGGGACTGGGCGAGATGTGGGGTCAAATAATGGAATTTCTGGTCATGAACAAGGATTTCTCCACCATCAGGACGTAAAAATCCGGAGAGAATCTTAATAAAGGTTGATTTTCCTGCTCCGTTCTCTCCCACCAGGCCATGAATTTCTCCTGGATAAAGGTCAAAAGAAACCCCTTTTAAAGCCTGTACCCCAGGGAAACTTTTAACAATATGTCTTGCCTCAATGAGTGCCTGCAACGAGTATCTCCTCCTGCCCCCGGAAAGAACCGGGGGCATTTTTTTCAATCGAGACCGCCGATATACGCTACCGCCCTCTCATAAGTCTCATCGGTAACTTCCCAGGGAATAGCTTCGGCCAGGTTTTCTTTCGTAATAGGAATAATGGGAAGCGGAATGAACTTTTCCGGTTTTACACCCTTAACCACATATTGGTACAAATTTTTAAATGTTAAAAGACCCTGCAGCGAGACCGGAGCACTCATGGTGGCGTCAATTTCCCCTTTGGCGATCATCTCAAGGCCATGGGGTCCACCACCGGTGGCCACAATTTTGACCTTCCCGAAAAGTCCGGCATCTTTCAGAGCGTTGATAACACCAGTTGCCATCTGTTCGTTATTGGCAAAGATGACATCAAACTGAAGCCCGGATTGGATGGCATTCTGGGTAACGTTCATCGCCTTTTCCGCACCCCAGTCCGTGGGCTGAGTTCCCACCAATTCCACCGTTCCGAACTCTTTGAGTGCCTTATGGAGGCCCTGTTCATAGAGCTCGGTAATGCCCATCCCTGGGGCACCCATCACGTAAAAGAGTTTGCTTCCGGGGTACTTTTCGCTGATAAATTTCCCCGCTGCATACCCGATATCATCGTACTGACAGGCCACACAGGAGATATAATCCAGAGAAGTATCGGCAGGAAGCGAGTTCTCAAAAGTAATCGGAATACCAGCCTTCTTGGCCATCTCATAAAGTGTTACATCAAGTTCCGGGGTCATGGTAAACACCGAAATACCATCAACTTTTTTGGCAATGAGGTCCTCCATCGCCGCCACAGCTTTTTCCAGGTTTCCTTCTGGATCAAGGACGATGGTCTCAATGCCCTTTTGTTTGGCTGCATATTCGAAAGCCAGGATTGAATAGTTATTCCACACATCCTTACGGCTATAGGCAATATAGCCAAACACCAGTTTCTTCCCTTCCTGGGCAAAAACTATTCCCCCGAAAACACCAAAAAGAACAGCTGCAATCACCAACATTCCTATCAGAGTTTTGATTCTCGTTTTCACTCTTCGTTCCTCCTTTCTCTCAGATCGTCTTCACCCAACAACCATCTTCCAGTCAGCTCGGCATCACCTCCTAAGTTTTTATCTTAACCCCTTTTCCCTATTCGTCAAGCATCTTAAAACGATTCCTGGAGTTTCATCAGATACTCAAAAGATTCCTTCACCGCCTGATCTACAAACTCTCTGGAATGGTCAAACTTGCCATCAAACTCAATCTCCACACTTAAAGGAATAGAACGTTTCTCTTGGGGTAAAAGCGCAAGAATTTTGCGAAAATCAATTTCTCCCTTCCCCAGAGCCGGAAAATCCCAAAGCTTATATCCGCCTCGCTTATCCTTAAGATGCATATGCACCACCCAGGGAAGGCAAAAGGTTATATCTTCTTCTGGACGCGTGTTTCCATAAAAAATGGCGTTACCGGTATCATAGTTAACGCCCACAAAAGGTGAATGAAACTCCTGGAACATTGTCATGGCCACCCGACCGCTTTTCAAGAACTCACCGTGGATTTCAAGTCCAATTTTGACTCCTTCTTCTTGCGCACTCTGAGCCAGAGTTTTGAGGTTACGCAGGCAAATGTCCTTCTCCTCCTCGCTTTCCACCGTCCCGGTATTGACCACCTTCGCCCCAATCTCTCTGGCAAACCGAAGAGCCTTCTCGATATAGGGGATCCCACTCTGGGTAGCAAGATTGGAGTGAGCACTCAGACTAACCACCTGTAATCCGAACGAATCAAGCATCTTCCTGAGGTCTTCCAGGTCTTTCTGCGAGTATCCTTCAAGGTCGAAATGATCGGTCCATCCTTTGACACAGGCCAACTCCACAAACCGAAAACCGGCCCTGGAAATGCCGGAAAGCGCATCAGAAAGAGAAAAACCGTGGTATGTATTGGTGGAGACTGCAAGAAAAGGAAACATGCCCCATCACTCCCTTCGTTTTCTTTCCATTATACCCCAGGGGAAAACCCCATGATGCGCAAAGAGAAACGGCTTTTTACTCCGAAAAATGACAAAATCTTCGAAGATTCCCTCAAACGGACGGAAAATGGTTCCTCTAATCCCGAAAGAAGCCTTCCCCTACAAAATGAAAGTGGTCAAGCATTGTTCCGGTCGCCGGGAAAATACCCGCTATTACCACTGACCTTCC
>JABUEZ010000043.1 GCA_013314795.1 Candidatus Profundicultor aquiphilus
GTTGCTCTATCCAATTGAGCCACGGGCGCACCGGAGAAGCAAATATATTGTATAATCTCACCTGTCAGGTGTCAATAAAAATCTGGCTTTATCCTGCGCTTTCCAGATGAAAGTGTTTCACTAAGTTGTCGAGCTCTTGCGAAAGATGGGTTAACTCTTCCACTGCGGAGCGGATTTCCTGCAACGAAGCGCTCTGTTCTTCGGTAGAGGCAGAAACCTCTTCGCTGGAGGAAGCATTTTGTTCGGCAACCGAAGCCACGGAAGAGAGACTTTCGAAAATAGCACGGATATTTTGGGAAATTTCCTCGATGAGTCGGGCATTATCCAGGGAAAGGGCCAACACTTCTTCGTGGCTATCTTTTGTTGCTTCCTGAGCCTTTTTGGCAGTTTCAAAAGAGGAAGTGAGCGCAGAAACCTTTTCCACCATGCCCTGCATGGCAGAAAGGATATTTTCAAAACTCTTTACCACTTCGTCTGTTTTGGCCACGCCCTGGGCAACCTTTGTTTCGGTTTGTTCCATCTGTTCTACAGCTTGGCGGGTATCGTTCCGGATTTCCTGAATAAGGGAGGCAATCTGAGAAGCAGCTTGAGCCGAACTTTCGGCGAGTTTCCGTACCTCTTCTGCCACCACGGCAAAACCTCGTCCGGCTTCACCGGCTCGGGCTGCTTCAATGGCGGCGTTGAGGGCCAGGAGGTTAGTCTGTTCGGCGATCCCGGTAATGATATCCACAATTTTCCCGATTTCCTGAGAGCGATTTTCGAGAGATGTAATGCTCTGTGAAACTCCTCGAGCAACCTGAGCTAAGGTAGAAACGCTATCTCGGAGGACAACAAGAAGTGCCCTTCCGGCTTGAGCTTCGCTTTCGGTACTTTTTCCTGCTTCAGCAACAAGACGTACGCCTTTTTCAATATCTTCGAGTGCTCTGGAACTGGCCTGAAGGCGGTTTTCCACTTCTTGCAAAAGAGTAACATTACGTTCTGTGGCTCGACGCAGATTTTCTGCTCGCTCGCGCACACGCTCGGTCTTTTGGACGATTTCCTGTAGGTTTTCGTTCTGTTTATTCGAACCATCGGCAACCTGGGTAATGGTTTGGGAGACTTCCTGTGTGGCTTTGGCTACTTCTTCGACTGAAGTAAAAAGTTCGTTACTGGAACTGGCCAGAGAAGAGGCACTCTGGAGGATTTTGCTCACGAGATCTCGAAGGGTGGTCACCATTTCTCCGAAGGCCTGAGCCAGAACGCCAACTTCATCGCGACTTTGTTTATGTATTTTCTCGACTTCATCGAGGTGCACGCTTAGGTCACCTTCGCTGACCTTCTTGACTAAAGCAGTAATCTTGCGGATTCCCAAGGCAATCCTCCCTGAAAGGTAGAGTGAAAGGAAGACTACCAAAATCCCCACGATGATAATCAGGATAATGATGAGATTACGCATAGCGAAAATGTCGGCGTATAGCTCTTTTTCAGGAACAGTAGCCACAACTGCCCAGTTGGCGACTGCAACAGGGGCAAAGGCGGCAATCTGGGAATTGCCATCACGGAGGTAACGGGCAATACTTTGCTCTCCAGCAAGGATTCTCGTTGCGATGGCTTTGAATTCTTCAGAACTACTCTGAACGATGTTTTCCTGCAAAACTTTGGAAGACTCAGGATGAATGACAACCGTACCGGTGTGGTCAACCAGATATCCATAGCCGGTTTTGCCCACTTTGATGGTTCCCAGGAGTTTGTCCAGGTCTTCAATAGGAATCTGGTTTCCCATGGCTCCGATGACTTTGTCGTTAACCATGTTAGGAGCAAAAAGATACACCACCCGTTTTCCTGTATCAGGGGAAATGAAGACATGAGAAATGGCAGGCTTTCCGGTTTCCATGAGTTTCTGGAAGACAGGATCCCCACTCAGGTCAACCTTTCTGTCGGTACCGTCTGACCCGATACCCTTATTGTTTACATAAAAACTCCATTCTGAAAGAGGATCCTTCCCTCCGCTGACGATGTTGTTGACCTTTGTTTCCAGCCACAGATTTACCCCATAGGCCACGGAACTGGCTGATGAAAGGAGTTGGGTTTCAACAGAACGAACCATGGATTGCTGAAAAGAAGATAAACCATACACCGTTAACAACACCAGTGGCACCAGTGAAAAGACCAAAAACCACACGAGAAGCTTTCCCCGGAGGCTTTGTTGCATGATTTCACTCCCCCTTTTTGGTTCAAATCTGGCAGACATTGTGCAAATGCTTTCATAATTTGAACCATTTCAAACATTTTAAACAATTTCATTGTATAGACGAGGGCGCGTAAAAGTCAATCCTGGTAAATATGGAAAAAGGTTATTTCAGCTCTATCTCAGCCACTGACTGGACAATACGATGGGGACGATAGGGGAAACGGGGAATATCTTCCAGTTTAGTCACACCGGTGAGGACCAGAATGGTTTCAAGACCAGATTCTAAGCCTACCTTGACGTCGGTATCCATTCGGTCTCCAATCATTACGGCGTTTTCGGAGTGTTCCTCGATGTAACGAAGAGCAGCGCGAAGAATCAGAGGATTGGGTTTTCCCACAAAATAGGGTGAATAACCAGAAGCTTTCTCCAGGAGCGCGGCCACGGCCCCACAGGCAGGCACAATGCCACCTTGACCAGGGCCAGAAGGATCAGGATTGGTAGCAATGAAGGGCACACCGGACATGATGAGCTGGCAGGCCCGTATGATTTTGTCATAGGGATATGACTCCATTTCACCCAAAATGACAAAGTCCGGTCGATAGTCGGTGAAAGAATACCCCACTTCGTTAAGGGCCTGATAAAGACCGGTTCCTCCCAGAACGAATGCTGAGCCCTTCGGTTTCTGTAAACTTACAAAATGGGCAGTGGCCATGGCGCTGCTGAAAAAATGTTTGGCATGTACCTCGATACCCACCCGGCTCATGCGGTGTTGTAAATCAAGCGGTGTGTACCTGGAGTTATTGGTCAAAATGAGGAATTTATATCCATTCTTCTGAAGGCGTTCAAGGAATTCTTTGGCCCCAGGAATGGCCTGGTCACCGTAGAGGAGAACTCCATCCATGTCGATGAGAAAAGCCTTTTTGCCTTCCATGGCTTAATTATAACCGCCTCATATTTTCTTGCCAAGCCCACACATAGGACACTCAGTCCAAAAATGGGAACCGAAGGCTTAAAGAACGAGATTATGTTCCTAAACGTATAAAAGATAAGAAAAATCAAAGGGGGTTGCGTCTTTGTTGACACAACAGTTTCTCAAGCTTGCGCTTGCTGTGATCTTAATTGTTTGTCTTGTCACTTTTTCCGGATGTACGCCTTTAGAGACAGGTCAACCGTTTCTCGATGTAACCGGAACGGTGCATTTTGTTGAACTCGAAGGGGGGTTCTTTGGCATCGTTGCCGATGATGGGACCCAATATGAACCCATGAATTTGCCCGAAGAGTACCATCAGAATGGACTCCGGGTACACCTACTGGCGAGGACTCGCGATGATTACGCCAGTATTTTTATGTGGGGAACAATCATCGAAATTGTGGGTATCGAAGTCCTTGACTAATTTTTCAGAAACTGGGCCAGCACCGGCGGAAAATCCTGTTCGAAATCAGAATTCAGCGCCAGCAACACGCCGCCATGGCCTTTTCCTGGAATGAGCCGGAAAATAACTTCGTTTCCCTTTTGGCGAAGAACCTGGTAGAGGTGCTCTGTCTGGGAAGGAGGAGTCAATTCATCCTTTTCACCCACCATGAGGAGAAACCGGAAGGGGGTCTTTTCCACCCGGTACACTGGTGAAAAGGAACGAAGATTCTTCCGGCCTTCGAAAAGGCTAACAAAGAGAAGCTCAACCACCTCCTCCCAGCGGATGTTTAGGTTACCTTCATACGCTAAAAGGTCATATGGACCACTGAGAAGAACCACTTTTTTAACGGCCCGATAAAGGAAAGAGGGCAATAACCCTTTCCCGACGGTCAGAAGCGCCACAAGATGTGCCCCCGCAGAGTGTCCACTGAGAGTAAGCTGTTTTGGGTTACCCCCGTATTCTTCAATATGTTCGTACACCCAGGTGAGTGCAGCAACGAGATCTTTTGTCATCCCTGAGATTGAGACTTCAGGGTAGACTCGGTAGTCGATACTCACCCAGATGTATCGATTACGAACAATTTCCTTACCGAACTGAGCATAGAGAATCTCATCTTTACTCCCTCCAATCCAGGTGCCCCCATGGACAAAGACAAAAACGGGAAGCTTTTCTCCCTTGCGGATGGAGAGGGGAACTATGATATCCAGAACCTGACTCTTCTTCTGGCCGTATCGGACATTTTTATAAAGGATTCCCTGAGCGTACCGAGCCAGTGTTTCAGGAGGCATAAAAACCTTTTTCCCCTCCTTTTTTGGGCGGGGGAGGCCGAAATAGTCGCAGAGTTGGGCTTTAATATGTTCATTCTCCTGATAAGAAAACGCGAATCGTTCTTGAAGCTGAGCAGTAAATCGTTCTTCTGCGTTCTCCACGGAAATGTAACTGAAAAGGAGAAAGAACAAAATTAAAACCACACTGCTCCGTAGAAGCATTCTCTTTTATCCTCCTTTATTAAGTCACTATACCGTATTGGAAAAATTTTTGAAACTGGTGGAGAAGATTATTGTTTTTTCTCTCCTTCGACCTATAATCATTCTTAAATGAACAATGACTCTTCAGGGAGGAAGGGTTCCGTATGAGAGAAGAAACCGAAGAACATCGGTTTTCGGTTTCAGCCAGAAATGGAAGTAAAAAACTGCGTTCTTTGGGTCCGGTTCCGTCGTTGGAAGAATATGTGCGTCCCGACTGGTGGAGGCATCTTTTCAATTCTCTCTATCTCAAAACCGATGCTGATGTGGTTGATGATCAGAATATCACCAGAAAAGAGGTCGATTTTTTTGTTACGATACTCGAACTCCGGTCTGAAGACGCGATTCTCGACCTGTGCTGTGGACAGGGACGACATTCTCTGGAACTTGCTCGGCGTGGTTTTACAAAAGTTTACGGTCTGGACCGATCTCACTATTTAATTCAGAAAGCCCGCCAGCAAGCCAGAAAAGAAGGTTTGAATGTTCAGTTTAAGGAGGGAGACGCTCGAAAGCTTCCCTACCCTGCAGACAGTTTCGATGTGGTGCTGATCCTGGGAAATAGCTTTGGATATTTTGAAAGCGTTCAGGATGACCTCAGGGTGCTGCAGGAAGTTCAGCGGGTCCTCAAACCGGGGGGAAAAATATTTATCGACGTTGCCGACGGAGAATATTTGAAAAGTCATTTTCAGCCCCGTTCCTGGGAATGGATCGGAAAAAAGCAGTTTGTACTTCGAGAGCGGTCTCTTTCTGCCGATGGCCAGCGCCTGATTTCCAGAGAAATCATTACCCATGTTGAAAGTGGGGTCATTGCCGACCAGTTCTATGCCGAACGCCTTTATTCAAGGGAAAATCTCTGCGCATTTCTTGAAGAAAGCGGATTTCAGGATATTATTTGCCACGGAAGTCGTTCTTCCGAATCGACCCGTTGTCAGGACCTGGGAATGATGGAACGGAGAATCTTCCTGAGTGCTCGGGTTTGTAAGCCTGTTTCCATTGAGCGCCCAACAAAGAGCAAAAAAACGCGCCTTAAAATAGCCGTCCTTCTTGGAGATCCCCACCAGCCAGACCCGATTAAACCAAATACAGTTTTTGACGAAGATGACCTCTATACAGTTCAGAGTTTGAAAAGTGCTCTTAGCGGTCTCTCAGATTATTCTTTTGTTTATCTTGACCGGCACACCACATTTGTTCATGATCTCATGAAGTTGCGAGGAAAAGTTGACCTTGTGTTTAATCTTTGTGACGAAGGATTTGGCAACGATGCTCGCAAGGAACTTCACATCCCTGCCCTTCTTGAAATCCTGGGACTTCCCTATACGGGCTCCTCACCCCAATGCCTGGCTTACTGTTATGATAAATCGCTAGTTCGTGGTATAGCCAAGGAAATGGGTATCCCGGTTCCCAGGGCTTTTCTCATTAAATCTGATGATTTTACCTTCAATCTCCCTTTCAACTTTCCGGTTATCCTTAAACCCAATTTTGGGGATTCCAGTTTCGGCATCACGCAGAAGAGCGTTGCTACCAATATGGATGATTTTGTAGAAGCCGTTTCTGAAATCCGGGGAAAGTTCGGTTATGATAAGCCAATCTTAGTAGAGGAATTCCTCACCGGGAAAGACCTGAGTCTGGGAATTATTGGAAATCCTCCTGAGTCATATCAGGTTCTTCCTCTCACCGAAGAGGATTATAGTGCTCTTGCCCCGGGGTTACCACCCATCTGTGGGTATGAGGCCAAATGGCTTCCGGATTCGCCCTATAGCAAGGTTACCTCTACCCCCTGCACACTGGATGAAGAAACAGAAAAGGTCATCGTTGAAAGTTCTCTGAAACTCTTTGAACGGTTAGAATGCCGGGATTATGCTCGTTTTGACTGGCGTCTGGATAAAGATGGTCATCCCTATCTCCTGGAAGTGAATCCTAACCCTGGTTGGTGCTGGGATGGGCATCTGGCAAAGATGGCCTCCTTTGCAGGATTATCGTATCAGGAAATGCTTCACGCTATCCTCAAAGCCAGCCTCCAGAGATTGGGGAAAAAGTAGGAAAATTAGGAACCCTTTCTCGAAGGACCAAAAAACGGATCTTCAGGATGGGTGTGGGTAATTCTTAGTCTATGTTCATGTTTTTTCTTCCGTAAGTTCTGCACAAACGCGGTTTTTTCCCATTCGTTTGGCTTGGTAGAGGCAGCGGTCTGCTCTTTCTATCAGAGAGTTGGTCGAATCGTCGATGTAAGCTGATGCCACTCCCAGACTTACAGTAATATTCCGATATGGGAACGTATCAAATTCTATGGCTTTTCTTATTTTTTCGGCAACCATGGTCGCGTCCTCCTTCCCAGTTCCAGGAAGGATAACCATAAACTCTTCTCCTCCATAGCGTCCGATAAAATCGGCATGCCTTATCGATCTTTTAATGATTTCCGCTATCTTTTTCAGGACGATATCTCCGAATAGATGGCCATACGTGTCGTTATAGGATTTGAAATCATCGACATCCAGGAAAACAACGGACAAAGGAGTAATGTATTTCCTGGCCTTTTCAAGCTCCTGGCTCAGGATACCGAGCAGCACCCGCTTGTTGTATGCACCCGTCAAAAAATCTGTCTGTGCTTCTCTTTCGAGTTGATTCACCAGCCTCGCATTCGCCAGGGCTATGGCCGCAAAATTTGCATAAATCTGGAAACTCCTGCTGTTGACATCGATAGTGGTAGAATTTGGAGAGAAAATTATAACCAATAGACCAACGGCACCCAGGAAGGAGTATAAAGGATAAACCACGAATTTACTGCTTGGATCTACCTTTAAATTATTTATTCCCTGCAAGGATTTCGCTCTTTCTATACCCAATATCAATGGCTCACCCTTTGCAAAAACCTCACCAACCAAGGGACTATCGATGGACCACTCATTTCCTATTACAAGGTTCCTTTGTTCCCCAGTGGCCTGTTCCAGCCTGACTTTATCACCTTCGGAAAGGCCGAGGATAACCATGTCAGCATTGTATAAAATGATCAACGAGTTTGTTATAAGCTCCACAACCTTGTTTAGTTCCATAGTGGAGGTTAGGAGGTTGCTGATTTCGTAAATACTGTTCAACTCGAGTCGCTGTAACCCAAGCACGGTTTTCTCAATGATTGACTTGAGAACTTCATTTACAGTGTGATAAATTCGACTCGCTCGCTGGACGACATGGCTTTCTGCGTTGCCGATCTGATCACCAGAATCCAGAAAGTTGATGGTCAGGTAACCAAGTTTTTGAGTGTACGACCCCAGGCTACAGATATACAGCCTGCAACCGTGGGGGCAGGTAAATATTTTTCCTTTATTCTTTGCAGCTTCAAATACACTTTGATAGAAGCCTGTGCAGCTTTCGTCGCGTACCGTTTTCCCTTTATTTATCTTCTGGCATACTTCAATATCCTGACTAAAATTGGAAAAAATGTTACCGTTGGTATCGAATATATAGATGTTTGCGTTACTAACCTTTGCAATAGCATCCTGAAAGTCCTGCCAGTATTTCAGCGGAATATTTAGCAGAATCCCGGATGCCATTTTATACCGACCTCACCTTAACATATCCTGAACATCGAGTTTTTCCATAATCTCTATTCCACTGGCGGTAATTTCGTATTCTCGAAGGTCTCTGCTGTGATTGGTTCCTCGAGCCTTAAGGATGCTAAGGGCCTTCTTTATGGTAGAATTTCTCTCAACATATCTCAGGATGATTATGTTATCCGCCAGAAGTGAGGTTTTTGTTCTAGTTACCACTACTGGTGAAAACAGATCTTCGGTGAGCACTGTAAACACGGCGGTGATGCTTCTTACCTTTAACATTTGCACCAGTGCCCAGAGATAATCCTTATATTTTTGCAGATCAGTCACACTATCTTCAAAGGACGAAATACTGTCGATAACCAATCTTTTGATCCCCTTTTCGCTTACCATCTTCATGATTTCGAATATGTGTTTGTCTACGTCCAGTTCTACCGGGGAAACAAACTCCACATCAAGCAGTCCTTTTTCCAGATGCTCATCCAGATTCTAGTTAAGCTGGTATGCATTCCGTCTAAGCTGCTCCAGAGGTTCTTCAAAAGAAAGATACAGGCCTTTTTCGCCCTTCCCGGCTCCCTCAAGTAAGAACTTGAGGGCAAAGGTGGTTTTCCCAGTACCTGTACCTCCAGAGATTAAAGTAACTGTACCTTCCTGTAATCCACCGCCTAACATCTCATCCAGACCTTTGACCCCAAAAGACCGCCTTTCTGAAGTAGTTTCGTATTTTAGCGTTTCAGTGTCTGGCTTCATTCTTGGGTAGATCTCTATCCCTGCTGGAGTGATTTCAAATAGGTGTTCTCCCTGAGCGAAGCTTGTACCTCTCATTTTCAGGATACGCAGATATCTCTTTTGAAATCTTTTCTCTTCCTGTCCGTAGAGATAAAAAATCCCATCGGCGATGGCAAACTCGCTTAAAGTGTTCGTCTCTCCCTCCTGGTATTCACCGACAAGAAACACTGTGACTTCCCATATCGATAGCGATGCAGCCAGATCAAAGACGAACGTCTTGAATCCTTTTTCATCGTTAAACATGTCTCGGATAGCCTTAAAACTGTCTATTACCAGGATGCTGGGTCTACGTTTTCGAATCATCTCTGTGATGCAGTTCAAAACCTGATCGGCTCCTCGTTTCCGGATCACCAGTCCTAAGTCTTCGTAAATAAAACTCTCACCTATCAAGTCATCGGAAAAAAAGGCGAACTCCTGAAGATGCCTTACCAGTTTAAGCTGAGATTCTGCTATGGTGGTCAAATACAGGCATTTGAACCCATTTTTGACATTATTGAAAACAATATTCTGGACAAAGATTGTTTTTCCGCTACCCGGACTTCCCGAGATAACGTTCAACGAATAAAGGGGTATCCCACCGTGAAGAATCTCGTCGAGATTTTTAATCCCGGTCTTTATTCTTTCCATTTATTTTCACCTTCATTCTTCTTTAATAGTTTCTTCTTTTATTTTTTCCATTATTCTTTCTGCTTTCTCGCTACCGATTAGCTTGGCCAAGACTTCTACATACTTCGTGATAAATTTCATAAACATGTCATCGACCGGAAAATTGGGTTCTTCCTGGAGAACTTGAGCAACTTCTTCGCACGATATCCCCTTTTCGTCCCACTTTACCAACTCTATTTCCCGATACTCTGTGGCAACGTCAAATACCACTCTTTCCATTAACAACTGCACGGAAAAAAGGCCGAGATATTTTACCGAAGAAGACCATACTTCATTTAGGAATCTTTCATAGCGGGCAATTTTTTCTGCTAAATCTGACAAAGTTATCCCTCCCCCTTGATCCTTTGCTAAACTCGACTATCTGCGTGTCAGATTTTCGACCATTGTAGCAAATTTTTCACCTTAATTATTGTATACCTATCGTTTCTTTTTTAGAAGAATCTATTTTTCACATTCTCCTTCTTGCACTCCAGAACTCAAGAGGCCTCAGAGCAGGAACATTGAATGAAAACTTCACGTAGACTGGAGCATTCTTCGAATGCTTTTTTGTGCCTTTGGAATGATTTCTTCCGGTAGCTCAATTTGGTATTCCATCCTTTCCAGACTTAACACAATTTTTTCCAGAGTAATCTTTTTCATGTCGGCACATACTGCATTCTCACTTACGGGATAAAAGTGTTTTGCTGGATTTTCCTTTTTCAGGCGATGCAGAATTCCCACTTCGGTTCCCACAATAAAGGTAGAAACCGGAGAATTCTTCACATATTGGCACATCCCTTCAGTGGAAAGGACATGATCCGCGAGTGCTATGACTTCCTGACAGCACTCAGGATGAACAAGGACAAGGGCTTGAGGATAATGCTTTTTCGCTTCTTCTATGTGTTCTGGTGTGATATCGACGTGAACCGGACAGTATCCCGGCCAGATGATGAAATCTCTTCCTGTTTGGGAGGCAACATACCGGGCAAGGTGTTGATCCGGGACAAAAATAATTTCTGCAACCGATTTTAAACTTTCTCCTACAATTTTTACGGCATTTGCTGAAGTACAGCAATAATCGCATTCAGCCTTCACTGCTGCCGAGGTATTAACGTAGCATAGACTTACCGCCTGCGGGTGAAGACGTTTAAGTTCTCTCAGTTGTGGTGCGGTAATCATGTCAGCCATTGGGCATCCGGCTTCCTTGTCAGGAAGCAAGACCACTTTCTGAGGAGAAAGGATTTTGGCCGTTTCCGCCATAAAGAACACACCACAGAATACAATGATTTTTGCCTCGGTTTGGCTTGCGGCAATACTCAGGCCCAGTGAATCTCCTACGAAATCAGCCACATCCTGCACTTCTGGTAACTGGTAATTGTGAGCAAGAATCAGCGCTTTCTTTTCCTGCTTGAGCTTGAGGATATCTCTTTTGAGATTGTCCATGTTCCTGCACTTCCTCCCCTTATTTCAATACGCTTTCAATAATTCCTCCACCCAGAACCGTATCGTTGCTGTAGAAAACCACCGATTGTCCAGGGGTAACCATTTCCAC
>JABUEZ010000044.1 GCA_013314795.1 Candidatus Profundicultor aquiphilus
TTCAAATTCTCGGGTACTTCACCCCGAACAATCCTTTGTGCCAGACCCTCAACAATGGCCGTTTTGCCAACTCCGGGATCCCCAATGAGCACCGGGTTATTTTTGGTCCGGCGACTCAGAATCTGAATGACCCTTCGAATTTCTGCATCTCGCCCGATGACCGGGTCAAGCTTTCCTTCTCGGGCCATCTTCGTGAGATCTCTTCCGTATTTCTCCAGAGCCATATATTTCCCCTCCGCATAAGGATCGTCAACTCTTCTCTGTCCCCGGATTTCTTGCAGAGCCCGGTACACCTTTTCCACATCGATACCATGCGAACGTAAAATCCGATAACTTACTCCGTCTTCTTCTCGCACCACGGCAATAAAAAGATGTTCTACTCCCACATAGGCATCCTTTAACCTCTTGGCTTCCTCCTCAGCACCATCCAGCACTGACTTGGCCCGAGGAGTAAGGTAAATCTGGATTTCTTGTGTCCCCTGATAATAGATTTGAGGAAATTTTTCCAGGGCCCTCTCCAGCTCCCCTTTGACCACCTCAGGATTCACACCGCACCGGCTCAGAATCTGAGAGACCAGACCCTCGGGTTGGCGCAAAAGAGCCAAAAGTAAATGCTCCACATCCAGTTGGTTATGATGGTATTCTATGAGAATATCCTGAGCCAGAGAGATGACCTCTTTGGCTTTCTCGGTAAACTGTTCAAATTTCATTGCTTTTCCTCCTCCTGATTCAAGAAGGCTTTATTTTCTGTTCGAAGTGCTTCGAGTTGCTCGGTCAATTTAAAAATCACTTCCACCCCTGCCAGATTGACCCCCATGTCCTGCGTCAGGGTTTTAATCTTCATCACTTTCTCTATATCTTCCCGTTTATATAATCGTACACCGCCCTTACCCCGCTCAGGCTTTAAAAGTCCCGCCTTTTCGTAATAACGCAGGGTCTGCGGATGGATTTTGGTCATTTCAGAAACCATCCTGATGGTAAAGTACTCCTCTTTCCTGTCCATAACACCCACCACCTCTTCAAGCACTCAAAAGATGCTGGCGAGGATTCTCTTTCCGGAGTGCCGAAAATTCCTCCAGAAGTCTTTTTTCCTTTTCTGTCAATCCCCTGGGAATAACCACCTGAACCTTGACCAGTAAATCTCCTTTACCCTCTCCTTTCAGTTTTGGGAAACCCAATCCTCGCAAGCGAAAAACAGTACCACTCTGCGTTTCAGGCGGAATACGCATTTTGATCTTCCCCCCGAGAGTTGGGATTTCTATTTCGGTACCCAGAGCCGCTTCAGCTACTGTTACAGGAACTTCCAGAACGAGGTTATCTCCCTCTCGACTAAAGAAGGCATGCGGTCTAACTCGCACTAAAAGATAGAAGTCTTTTCCACCAACCATTCCTGGAATACGCAATTTCATACCATCACTCACCCCGGGAGGAACATTGACACTGACAACCTTGGAACGTTTCTGTACCCCATCTCCTTCACAAGCCCGACAGATTTCCTGAAAACCAGTTTTACCCGTGCCACCGCACCGGGAACAAATTTCCCCATACTCAACCCGAACATTGCGAGTGGTCCCTCGAAAACTTTCTTCAAAGGAAATCTCCACCTCAGCGTTGACCTCGGTGGAATCCTTGTGAGAAACCTTCTCTTCGGTTTTCCGAGAAAAACCAAATTGAGAAGCCGTACGCCGGGAAGTTCGAGAGGCCCCCTGCCAGAGGTCTCCAAAAAAAGCTTTAAAGAAATCACTGAAGCCACCAAGATCAAAATCGGACTCATACGTGGTGTATTGATTCGAAGCACCATATTTCCGGTAAAAATCCCGCCAGAATTCTTCAGTATTTTCTCGTCCGTAACTGCTCCAGGCTGACCCAAGCTCATCGTAACGCCGTTTCTTTTCTGGATCACTGAGTACCTCGTAGGCCTCGTTTATCTCCTTGAATTTTCGCTCTGCCTCTTTGTTCCCTGGATTAAGATCGGGATGGTACTGACGCGCCAGCTTGCGATATGCTCGCTTAATCTCCTGTTCGGTGGCGTCGCGTCCCACTCCAAGAATCTGGTAATAATCTTTAAACTCCATATCTTACCACCGCCTCAAAGGGTGGAGGAATTCCTCCACCCTTACCTTCTATCCTTCCTGAACACGAATTCTCTTTACTTTTCCCTCTTCAAACTTCGGCAAATGAATTTCCAAAACACCACTTTTGTAAGCGGCGACCACTCGCTCAACGTCAATAGGCATCCTCAACGAAAAGGAACGACGAAAAGGGCCAAAGGTTCGCTCTCGTCTTAAGAAACTTCCCTGAACCTCTCCAGGTTTTCGTTCTCCGCTCACCGTCAGGCGGTCTTCAGAAATGGTAACCTCGACTTCCTTCTGATCCACTCCAGGTAGATCAAAATAGAGAATAATTTCCTTTTCCGTTTCCACCACATCGACTCGCGGAAGCCACTCTCCCGACTCCTTCCTTTCCTCTACAAAAGGGAACTTATCCTCCAGAGCCCGAATAATTCCTTCCTGAAACTCAGCCAATTCTTTCCAGGGATTCCATCGCGGAACAGCCATGGTTCGTACAACCTCCTTTTACCTTCTTTGACATTTCAAAGAGATTATAAAGGCCTCCGGTAATTTTGTCAATAATCGTCAAAAGAAGGTAAACAAATTATAACCCCAGGTCCTGGGCAATCCTTTGCATGGCTTGTAGAGAAATACTGAGAAAGTCCTCCAGTGAGAGCCCAAGCTGCGTACACATTTTGATCTGCTCTCTGGAAGCTCCTCGGGCAAAACTTTTCTCCTTAAAGCGAGAAAGTAAGAAATGAAGGTCGAGCTTTTCTAACTTACGCTCTTTATGAACCAGAGCACAGGCCACAATAAAACCACTCACCGGATCCACGGCAAAAAGCGCGATCTCCATTCTCTCCCGAGGTTTAAACCCAGTCATTTCGTTGTGGGAACGAACAGCATTGACAACGCGCGGAGGAAAACCAGCTTCTTCTAAGTATCTTGCTCCAAGAAGGCCATGCTGCTCCGGATGATCCTTCGTTTCCTCATAATCAAGGTCATGCAGAAGGCCAGCGAGAGCCCATTCCTTCTCATCTTCATGAAAAAACAAAGCCAAATCCTGCATAATCGCTTCACAGGCCAGGCTATGTTTCACCAGATTAGGAGCATTCAGGTATTTCTTGAGAAACGCTAAGGCTTCGTTTCTTTCCATGCCCTATTTTCTCAAAAACTGCAGGGGATCCATACATTTTCCGCTTTTTCTCACTTCAAAATGAAGATGAGCGGTAGTGGCGTTTCCGGTCCGACCAACTTTGGCGATGGGATCACCCTGATTGACTCTTTGCCCCCTGGTAACCAAGTTAACCGAGTTATGAGCATAGATGGTCTGCCAGCCTCCAGGGTGGTCGACAATCACAATACGTCCGTATCCCCGCATCGTCCCACTGAAAGAAACCACACCACTCTGAGCTGCCCGGATCAAAGTTCCCGACGAAGCAATAATATCGACCCCGTTGTGAAATCTCCTACCCCTCAGTCCAAACGCAGAGGAAATCCTTCCCTGAACTGGCCACAGAAAATTCCCCTGTGCGTCAACTTTCACATACTGTCGTGGTATCGACGAAGGGATTTTAATCGCTTGACCGACTTTGAGAATGCTCTTCTCCGTAAGACCATTGGCCTTTGCCAGAACATCAACTGCGATGCGGAAACGGCGTGAAAGACTCCAGAGTGTATCCCCAGGTTGAATCCGGTAGGTCTCATAGTTTTCTGTAGAACCAGAGGCCAGCACTTGCCCACCCGAGGAAGGAATTTTGATCACCTGACCAACCTTCAAGATACTCTTTTCAGTAAGACCGTTGACCTTTGCTAAAGCACTAACCGAGACCCGGAAACGACGAGCGAGTACCCAGAGCGTATCACCAGGCTGAATATGATAGGTTTCATACTGCGTAGGACTTCCCGAAGTTCCCTTAGTCCTCGAAGTGACTTTACTCACCGCAATTCCCGGTATGGCAAGTTTCATTCCCACCTGAAGGACGCTACGCTCATCCAACCCATTCGCATCCATGATGGACTTGATACTGACACCATAGAAACGAGAAATCAACCACAGTGACTCTCCCTGTTTGACAATATGGACAATGGTCGTGGAAGTTTCCTTCTTCTGCACAGGGGTAGTCAATGTGGTAGGAAGAAGAATTTTCTGTCCTATCTGGAGAACAGCATTTTCACTCAGACCATTGGCTTCTATAATTGCCTGTACCGAAGTGTTAAATTTCCGAGCAACACCCCAGAGCGTATCGCCCTTTTGGACCTCATAGTATTCACCACAACTTTGATCTGAAGGATTGCCTCCGTCCTGCTTTATAACGATCTTCATCCCCGGTTGCAAGACGCTCTTTTCCGACAGGCCGTTGATCTGAAGAAGTTCTTGAAGCGGAATCCCGTAACGGCGAGAAATGATCCAGGGGTTCTCCCCTGGCTGTACCAAATGATACGTCGCACCCCAGACCACCAAAGTTCCAACTCCCCAGAGAACGATTATTAGACCAATTTCAAAAATAATTCTCCATCCTTTTACCCTCATGACCGCCTCCTTAAAGCAAAGATAATTCTCTTGCCGTCCAGTTGACAGTCCTTCACATTTTCGATCTCCGACTCTACCTTCGCTTCTTTAAAAACGATTGTCTCTGCCAGAACTTCGTCCTGGACCAGAAGTTGATATTTTTTAAGAATACTTTCAAACTCCGGGTCGGTACCGGCAAGCACATAAAGCTCAATTCGATCTTCTACCTCAAAACCACTTTCTTTGCGCATCATTTGAATGGTATGGATAAAATCTCTTATGATTCCCTCTTCTTCGAGTTCCCGATCCAGCTTGGTATCAAGGATCACTGCATAACCTTCTTCACTCTCAACAGAGAAACCCTCCCTGGGTCGGAGGACAATATCGACCTCTTCCTTATCGAGGACAATTTCCTCACCATTCAGAGAAATTGTCAGACGTCCTTCTTCCAAAAAAATCCTGCTTTTCTGTTTATTACACATACTCAAAGATTTGGCAATTTCTTTGACTTTTTTCCCGTAACGCGGACCCAGAGTGGCAAAACGAGGCTTTAGCTCAATGTCGATGCTCTCCGGAAGGTGAGTTACCCATTCCAGATCTTTGACGTTCAATTCTTCCTGAATCAACTCTGCCAGAGGCAAGACAAGGTTCCGTTCCTCCTCCCTCGGCACCACCAGGATAGCCTTTCTCAGGGGTTGCCGCAATTTTATATTGACCTTATTCCGGACAGCTCTCCCCAAAGTGGCCAGTTTGCGACTCAACTCCATCGATTGGAGCAGCGCTTCATCGATTTGATGTTCATCTGGCTCAGGATAATCCTCAAGATGAACACTTTCTTTCCCATGGAGCAGTGACTTCACCAGAACTCCATACAAAATCTCAGAAACAAAGGGAATGAACGGGGCACACAACTTGGAAAGTCCCACCAGAACCTGATAAAGCGTCTCATAAGCACTCTTCTTTTCTTCGTCCCACACCGATTTCCAGAAGCGCCGGCGAGAGCGACGAATATACCAGTTGCTCAAGTCCTCAACCACGAAGTACTCAATGGCCTTGGCAGCCTTCGAAATCTCGAAACCATCCAGAAAATTGCGAACATCTCTAACCAGCTTGTGAAAACGGGAAAGAAGCCACCGGTCAAAGAGATTTCGCTCGGCAAAAGGCAGATTAAAGGTGGGCGTAAAGCGGTCAATATTTGCATAAAGAACAAAGAAGTTACCCACATTCCATAGGGTATCGAAAAACTTCCCGTACACTTCTCCCAGTGTAACCTGGCCAAAACGTTTGGGCGCCCAAGGAGGAGAAACAGAGAAAACGTACCAGCGTAAAACATCTGCTCCGTACCTTTCAATGAGATCCCAGGGATTCACAACGTTGCCAATGTGCTTACTCATCTTCTGCCCCTTTTCATCAAGACCCAGTTCGGTTACCAGGCAATTTCGATAGGCAGGGCTTCCAAAAAGGATGGTGGCCAGGACATGGAGACTGTAAAACCATCCCCGGGTCTGGTCAATGGCTTCACAGATAAAATCAGCAGGAAAGTTTCGGGAGAAGCTTTCCTGATGTTCAAAAGGATAATGGAGCTGGGCCGCAAACATTGCTCCAGAATCAAACCAGCAGTCAATGACTTCGGGAACTCTCCACATTATTCCCCCACAGGAAATGCATTCCAGGGTTACCCGGTCCACATATGGGCGGTGTAACTCAATTTCTTCGATGTTTTCCCGAGCTCGCCTTTTTAGTTCCTCGATAGAACCAATAGCTTCCCTCCGACCACACTCTGCACACTCCCAGATATTAAGTGGTGTCCCCCAGTAGCGTTCTCGGGAGAGCGCCCAGTCAACCACATTTTCCAGAAAATCTCCAAAGCGGCCATCACGAATATGCTCTGGGTACCAGCAAATTCGACGATTGTTCTCTAAAAGAGCTTCCTTAAAAGCAGTGGTCCGGATGAACCAGCTTCCCTTCGCATAGTAGAGCAAAGGTGTATCGCATCGCCAGCAAAAGGGGTACGAGTGATGATACGTCTCCTGACGAAAGAGCTTTCCCTCTTCCTTCAGATGCTCGATGATGAGGGGATCGGCGTCTTTCACCCACATTCCTTTCCAGGGAGTGACACGCTCATCATACCGCCCATCACTCCCCACTGGATGAAGAACAGAAAGACCGTGCTTCTGAGCTATTTGCATATCATCTTCGCCAAAAGCCGGCGCGATATGAACGATCCCGGTTCCTTCTTCCACAGTCACAAATTCTCCGGAGAAAACCCGATAACCATTCTCGGCCAGCAAAAATGGCATGAGAGGTTCATACTCCATCCCCACCAGTTCTTTTCCCAGGTACTCCCGGATTACTGTGTACTCATTTCCATCGAACAACTCCGAAACTCGCGCCTTAGCTAAAATGAAGCGCTCTTTGCTTCTTTCATCCTCTATCTCCAGATATTCAATGCCGTCTCCAACGGCCAGAGCAACATTGGCCACCAAAGTCCAGGGAGTAGTGGTCCAAACCAGGAAAAATCGCTCTGTTTCCCCTTTTATTCTAAACTTTACATAAATCGCCGGGTCTTCGGTTTCTTTATACCCCAGAGCCACCTCGTGGCTCGACAGCGAAGTCCCACAGCGAGCACAATACGGTAACACTTTGTATCCCTGATACAGCAGGTTTTTTTCCCATAGAGACTTTAACATCCACCAGACTGTCTCGATGTAGTCGTTACTGCAGGTAATGTAGGGATGTTCGAGGTCCATCCAGATACCCAGTCGCTCGGTCAAACGTTCCCATTCTCGAATATATTTGAAGACGCTTTCCTTGCATTTTGCATTAAAATTCTCCACCCCGTACGTTTCAATGTCCTTTTTTCCCGAAATCCCCAGCATTTTTTCCACTTCAAGTTCCACCGGAAGACCATGGGTGTCCCACCCTGCCCGGCGAGGGACATAATAGCCACACATCGTTTTATATCGAGGCACCAGGTCTTTGATGCTCCGTCCAATGACATGGCCGGCATGTGGATAACCATTGGTGGTTGGAGGACCTTCGTAAAAAATAAAGGAAGGGGAACCTTCCCTTGCTTTGACACTTTTCTCAAAAATGGCTTTTTCTTTCCAGAACCGAAGAATGTTCTCCTCTTTTTTCGGCAACTCGGATAGTTTCCCCAGCGTTTCAAACACTCTTTTTCACCTTCCTACGCTTCAATCTCTATGGGCTCTACTAAGATATAAGGTAAACGCATCTTTCCGTAAACCCAGCGATCATCCCGAGACAGCTCTTTTATGTTCTGCAAGGCGTGGTATACGTTACCGTTTATCATAACATTCTTGACTCGACCTTGAATCTCACCACCCTTGACATAAAACCCCAGCTGTACACCACAGGAAAAGGCACCCGAAGCAATGTTGCTTTGCCCCAAACCCAATACACTATCGACAATAAGCCCTTCTTCCAGTTCCTCTACCAGTGTTTCCCTATCCCTCAGGCCATTTTTTATCCGCAGGGTCCCAAACCCGGGTTCCGGAAGATCCTGGTAAGAAGTCCTGAATCCATTGCCACATGGCGTTTTCTGGAGACGAGCAGCACTCCACAGATCGAAAAACCCACTCTCTAATCTTCCTTTCTCCACGATACACTTTTCCTTCTGTGTCACAACCCCTTCATCATCAAAAGGACAGGCTCCCAGAGTCCACGGTTCATGGGATACCTCCAGAAGAGAGAAAAGAGAAGAAAAAATGACCTTGCCAAACTTGTCTCCCAGAAGCGACCTTCCAAAAACAATGTTCTTCCCGTTCAAGCCATAGAAAAGAGGATACAAAAGCACCAGAGCTCCCTGAGGCGTAAATATGATCGGATACTTTCCACTCTGGATTGTGCAAAGCTTTTTAGAGTAATCGATTTTCCGCTTCAATTCTTGTAAAAGATCCTCCACATCCACATCCCGGTTACCCCAGCTCCGTTCAGCGTAAATCTCTAAAATATCATCCTCAGCAGTATGATTAACCACCACAGCAACCTGAAAGAAAGTCCGCGCAAAATTCAATTTTTCCTCATGGTGGTTGTAAAGCGACCGTTCTTCCTTGCCAGCAGTAATTTCAAGGTTGACAAGAACCTCTGGATATTCCTCCCGAATCCGAGAAACAATATACTCGGCAAGTTCCACCATGTCCCGAACATCGATGTTTTCCACCCTCGGATCCACAAAATTTTTCCATTCCAGGATCGAGGGATAAGAAGGAATCTCAAATAGAGCCCCTTCCCCAAATTCACTCATCTCCAAGGCCTTCTCAAAAAGCTTCTCACCCTCCATGGGACAATTGGAAGCATAAAAACCAATTTTGCCGTCCTGGCGGATAACTCGTAAGCCGTAACCGGTGGTTTCCTCCACCCTATATCCTTTGAACACTCCCCCCTCGTACTCTACATTTTTTTCGTGAACTGTACGCGTAAACAGGTCACCTTGGAGCCCGTTTTTCTTTAACAAATTCATGACTTCAAACATGTTTACGCCCTCCCACTAAAACTTCCCTCAATCGCACATGAGGACTTCCCGTTGGCGTGGGAAGACCAACCTGAGCACCTTTTCCGCAACCACCTATCTGAGTCCAGCGAAAATCAGAGGCCACAGCGTCAATTTTCTTTAACGTCCGAAAGAGATTCCCGCTCAAAACCACATCTTTAACCATTTCCCCTCTCTTGCCTTTCTCGATTCGATAGCCATAGGCTGCTGAAAAAGTGAAAAGCTCCAGCGCAGTATTACCCCCAATATATTCTACCGCGTAGAGACCATGATCCACATCCCGAAATAAGTCCTCTCTTTCGGTTTTGCCCTCTTCAATAGCCGTATTGCTCATCCTGACGATAGGTGCAAATCGATAGGAAACCGTCCGGGCGTTACCGGTGGGATTTTCTCGCAGGAGATAAGCCGTTTCTCGAGAATGTAATCGACCTACCAGAAATCCGTCTTTGATGAGGTAAGTCCGCTGAGTTCGCATCCCTTCATCATCATATTTGCAGGAACCCCGCAGACCTGTGACGCTACCATCATCGAAGACATTCAAAATCGGGGAAGCGATTTCTTTCCCCACCACCATCATTTGCTGCAACCGTTCATTCCGGCTCAAAAAATCTGCCTCGCTTAAATGCCCAAAAGCTTCATGGATGAAAACTCCAGCGAGCACCGGATCCAAAATAACGTCACATACACCACCCTCAAAAGGAGGAGCCTCAAGAAGGTCTAAAGCTCTCTGTGCTACTCCCCGCGCCAACTCTTCCTGTCCCTGCACAACTTCGAAACCACCTTTTTCGGCTACCCCATTCTGGTACATCTCAATCGTGTCACCACTTTTGGCCACTGCCACAAACTTTAAACTAATATCAGGGGCTTCCACCGATATCACCGAACCATCGGAATTGGCTATATAAATTTCTCTCCACTCGTCTTTGTATTCCACCGTGAAACTGACCAGGAGCGGAGATGTCTCTTTCAAAATGTGAGCGTAATAAAACAGAAGATCTACCTTATCCTTCAACAATTTGAAGCGGAAATCGTCTCTCACCGAAACGGTGATTGTATCGTGAACCGGTTCCCCCCGCACCACCCCTCCATCGCTTCGGGGAAGGAGCGAGGAAGAGTGGAGGGCTCCCTCCACTCTCTCCTTCAGATTCTCCCATCCACTAAAAGTCACAAACCACCATCCGGTACGCGGATTAAAGACCCGCACATATCCTCCTTCTTCCGTACCCTGTCTTACTTTTTCCAACAATCCATTCTGGAGACGAATGAACGTAAAAGATTTTCTCTCCAAACGGATCTCAAGGTACTCCCCTCGAGTGGGAAGCTTGGCAAGTCTTTGGAGTTCTTCCCTCATTTCTGGGATTCCCCGTTATTCTCTCCTGATTCCTCTTTAGGTAAATTCTCCTCTATTATGGCAATTTCCGACTTATTTTTCAATTCTTCGATCAGCTTATCAAACGCCTCTTGCTGTTTTTGAGGTGTCAAACGGGTGATAATCTCTTCTTTTACTTCGCTGAGTTCCTTTAACCGGGGCTGTAAATGCTCACTCACCAGGAAAATATGGAACCCGTAACTGGTTTCCACGATATCGCTGAAATTCCCTGGAGCCAATTCGAAAACCACCTTTTCAATTTCTGGATCGAGATCTCCCTTTCTCACATATCCCATGGCACCACCACTTCCCGCATCGGGAGACTCTGACTTACCTTTGGCCACTTCTTCGAAGGGTTTACCACTCTTCAATTCCTCCAGAACCTCCTGAGCCTTCTCTTTGGTGCTGACCATAATGTGGCTGACCTTAACCTGTTCAGGCTCCGTGTAGAGAGTGGGATTGGCGTTGTACTCTTTCTCCACTTCCTCGTCACTGACCTTAACTTTGTCCAGAATCTCCCTTTTAATG
>JABUEZ010000045.1 GCA_013314795.1 Candidatus Profundicultor aquiphilus
CGGTTCTTCCACAGCGATAATCGGCGGTGCAGAAAGAGGTGATGTATCCCATATCGGCTAATTCCCGCACCACTTCGTCCAGAGAACGGGGGTCATTGATCTCGAACTGCTGTCGTTCCAGTTCCTGTTCGCTGTAGCGCTCACTGTAGGCGCCGATACCGATGCGGGTGGAAGCATCGGTTTGAGTGCATCCAACCGGGATCACTTCCCGACGTACCTGAGCCGGTTCTCGGGCAGTGATGATCATCCCGGTGTACGGGACAGAGAGGCGGATGACCGCCACCAGCCTCTTGAAATCCCGGTCGGAAACCCGGTACCGGGTTTCCCGCACCAGGGGTGTGTTGACGGCTGGCTCAAGGCGGGGGAAAGAGATGGTGTGTGGACCAACGCCGCCGAAATGTTTTTCCAGGTCGATGGTGTGATAAAGCAGCCCCATGACTTCAAACTTCCAGTTGTAGAGTCCAAAGAGGGCACCGATGGCTACATCATCAATACCGGCTTCCTGGGCTCGGTGCAGAGCGTAAAGTCGCCACCGATAGTGCGCTTTGATACCAGAGGGATGGAGTCGGTGGTATGTTTCGTGGTGGTACGTTTCCTGGAACACCTGAAATGTTCCGATGCCCACTTTCTTGAGGACTCGATAGCGGGCGATGTCCAGTGGAGCAGCGTTCACGTTGACCCGGCGAATTTCTCCATGGCCGACCTTTGTTTCGTACACGGTCTGAATCGTTTGGGCAATGTAGTCAACGTCGGAGAGGGGATGCTCTCCGTAAACCATGATCAGGCGTTTATGCCCCAGAGATACCAGGACTTCTGTTTCTCGACGCACTTCTTCGATGGTCAGTTGTCGCCTTTTCTGAAGATGATTGTCTCGGCGGAAGCCGCAGTACAGGCAGTTGTTCACGCAGTAATTACTGCAATAAAGGGGTGCGAAGGTTACGATTCGGTCTCCATAGACTCTCCTTTTCACTTCTCCGGCCGTCACGAAAATTTCTTCCCACAGGTCTGGGTCTTCAACGTTGAGGAGTGTGGCGGTTTCTTCGGGTTCCAGACGTTCCAGGTTCAGGGATTTTGCCAGGATTTCCCGCACCCTCTTCGGGTCAGGACGAGAATTTTGCTGCAACAGCGTTTCAATGGCTTCGTCGTCGATGAAGTCCCTTCCGTTTGAGAGGTACCGTTCCACCTCTTCCTCTTTGATGACCCCACGCATCCACTCTTTGACTGGTAACGAAGTAACTTGAGACATGGTTTGAACCCCCCATAAAAAAATCCCGACCTGCGGAAGGCAAGTCGGGATTTTCCCTTCTTTTCCCCTTGGTTTCAGAAAATCTCTTTCCTCACCGCAGGTGTATAATTATTATACCATGGAATGTTTTTATAATCCCAATGGTTTTCTTATGGTGAGGATGTTATAATTCCCTCACGAAGGGGGGACAGGGAATCGACGCATCGTATCCGTTTTCCAGCTTTGAAAAGCAAAACCTGGACTTCATTCTGGAACTTGCCCTATCTCTGGGCAAAAGCGTGAGCGGCTCTCTTCTCTTAAAGGGCGAAAAGGGACTGGTTCTGGTTGCCGGCAAGAACCTGCATTATTCTCATTTCGGCGAGCGCTCACAGCGTATGCGGGGTGTCTCCGAAGTAGTCTTCGAAAGTGGTCAACCACTTTGCATTGATAATACGAATCCCCTCTTTCCTTCACCCAAACGCAAACGGGAAGACCGGTATTCGCTTTCTTTTCCGGTAAGGGACGTCAATGCCCGGGTCATTGGGGTTTTGAATCTCAACCGGGTTGATGCCCCGTTTACGAGTGAAGACATCGCTGTGGCCGAGAAGCTGGCTTCGGCCATTGCTCTCCTTGTGGAAGAAAATATCCTGCGTCGCAATCGGGAGAAACTTCTCCTGGTGTTTTCGGAAATCGTCAATCTTTTCGAAGGAAAAGATTATCTGGCCGAAGAAAAGTTAGTTTTTGCAAAGATCTTTGCAGCAGTGAGGATGTTCCTTGGAATCGAACAGGGGGCAGTATTTAAGCTTTCACCACGGCGCCCGTACCTGGCGTTTCGGGAAAACTGGCCCCGCTACCTGAATTTCAATGATCTGGGTTTGAAGTCCGAAACAATTCCTTCGGAGAGGGCCAGGGTTCTCGATATTTCCTGGAAGGGTCGGGAGAGGAAACTGCTTCTTCTTCCCATTGTCAGCGACCTGGGCTGGCGTTTTCTGTTTACTGCCTTTCTCAACAGAGACCTGGAAATCCTGGAGCATCTCGTTTTGTCCATGATTGCTCAGCTTGGAAAGTCATGTCTTGATAATGTGCTGCTTTTTCGAAGGAACGAGAGACTCGTTCAGGAACGCGAAAGAAACGAGCTGGCTCGGGAACTCCATGATGGATTGGCCCAGATTCTTGCCTCTTCCCAACTTTATCTCCACTTTTTGAAAAATAACACGCCGCAGCATGACGGGGACCTCTGGCAGGAAATACTGGATAAGCTTGATTACCTGACCAGAATGGGTATCGAAGAATCCCGTTTTATTCTTTCGGAGCTGGCGGGGAAACCCGTTTCTGCACTTCGCCTGAAAAGCGATCTGGATAGCATCATCAACGTCTTTTCTTATCCAGGTATCACCATCCATCGGGAGGTGACGATGGGGGTTCGCTCGGTCTCCTTCCGGATTTATCGGGTGATTACGTCTGTGGTTCGGGAAGCTCTTTCCAATGTCATTCGGCATTCTCAGGCAAAGAATGTCTGGATTACCCTTTATGATGATGCGCAATTCCTCTATCTTTCCATAAAAGATGATGGAAAGGGGTTGGAGAGGGGAGTTTCTATGCAACAGGCGGAGAGCGGGCATTTTGGGATTTACAACATGCGCAACAGAGTGAAGCTGGCTCGTGGTCGACTGCGTCTGGTTTCTTCTCCTAAAAAAGGCGTGACGATAGAAGCAAAGATTCCTTTAGAGTGAAAGGGATGGCGGGATGTCCAAGGTCAAGGTAGCTCTTGTTGATGACCATCAGATTGTTCTGGCGGGTTTAAAAAAATTGCTCGAAGATGAATATGAGGTGGTCTGTACGGCGCGGAACTTCCGGGAGGCACTGGAAAATATTCCCTCTTCAGGGGCAGAGCTGGTGCTCATCGATGTCCATCTCCCCGGGAAGAGCGGGGTGGAGCTCTTGCAGGCTCTCAAAGAAAAAATGCCCTCCGCACTCTTTATCATGCTCACCGTGGAGGAAGATGAGGAAATCATTTTTCGGGCCATCCGGGAAGGCGCTCGGGGATATATCCTGAAGCATAACCCCCCAGAGGTTCTTTTAAAAAGCCTGAAGGCCTGCATGAATGGTGAAGTCCTCTGGGGAGAAGAAATTTACCTTAAGGTTATGGGGAAGTTGAGAAGGGGCGTTCCCTTCGAAGTTGACAAAGCGGACCTTTCGGCACTGGCGGATCTCCTTTCAGGGCGTGAGTTTGAGATTGTCCAGCTTGTAATCCAGGGCTTGGGAAATCGGGAAATTGCCGAAAAACTTTTTATCAGTGAGAATACCGTTAAAAATCATCTGAGCCGAATCTTTCAAAAGCTCGGTGTTAAGGATCGGGTGGAGCTGGCGCTTCTTGTCACCAAAATTTCATCGCAGAGGGAATCATCATGATTCCCTCTGCGATGGAGTCAGTTCAGTCCGTTGAAGCAACTCTTCAGGTGTTTCTCGTCCATGGGTTTTGTGGCGAAGCTGACAAGTACTGTTACGGCAATCGCCAGAGGCAAGCTCACCACGATCGGATCAACCACCTTCCATGGTTCTCCCCAGAGCGAAGGTTTTCCAAATAGGGCCTGACATATCCGCAGGGGCTGGGACTCCTTCTCGTGGACAAAGAGGAACCAGAACATGCTGCTTAAGAATCCGGTGAGCATTCCGGCGATGGCTCCGGCCCTGGTGATTCTTCTGGAGTACAGAGCGCCAAAGTACATGGGAAGAAACGAAGAAGCGCACAAACCGAAAAAGATCGAAGTTCCCCGGGCGATGATCTCTGAACCGGTCTCGTAGAACCTGGGTAACCCCCAGGCCACGATGGTGCTCAGGATAATCCCGATGGATGTGCCCAGACGGTTTACGCCGATTCCTGCCCGTTTTTTGCTCAGGGTCTCGGTGATATCCCGGCTCAGGGCGGCGCCGATGGTGTGGTACTGACTGCTCATGGTGGACATGGCGGCGGCAAAGAGGGTGACGAGAAAGAGAATTCCAAACCACGCCGGCATGGTCTGTTCCACAAACATGGGAATGATGGAGTCAACCTTTTTCTCGGCGGCGAGAAAGGCGATTTTCCCCGTGGTATTGTAGAAGTACACGTTGGAGACTGCCCCAACCGTGAAGGCCACCCCGGTCATGGCCAGGATGAAAATACCGCCGACCAGCGTTGCGCGGTTCAACTCTTTGCTGCTTTTCACGGTCATGAAGCGAGTTACGAGCTGCGGCTGGGCAAGGACCCCAATACCCACTCCCAGCACAATGGTGGAAATCACCGTCCACCAGGTGCTGGAACCAAAGAGGGGCATGTGGGTGAATCCTCGGTGCCCGGTCTTACCCATGATTTCCACAATCATGGGATTCAGCTTTTCCAGGGACTCATGGGCGCTGGTTATCCCTCCCAGCCGGTAATAGGTGAAAAAGAGGAGGAGTAACATGCCGATGAACATCACGCTTCCCTGAAAGGCATCGGTGTACATCACGCCTTTCAACCCTCCCATGATGACGTAAATCGCCACGATGGCCGAAAAGGCAAAGAGCGCCACTTCATAATCAAGTTTTAAATTCACCACCAGAAACTGGGTGGCCCCCATGAGCACCGCCGCCGTGTAAATGGGCATAAAGAGGAAAATCAGGATTCCGCTAAAGACCTGAACAAAGCGAGACTGATACCGTTTTCCCAGGAGTTCCGGGAAAGTGTGGCTGTCCAGGTTATACCCCATGGTTCTGGTACGGTGACCGAAAAACACAAAGGCGATAAAAATCCCCACAAAGATATTGAGAAAGGTTAACCAGAGCAGGCTCATCCCGAAAAGGGCTGCGGTACCCCCGAATCCCACAATCGCCGAAGTACTGATAAACGTTGCTCCATAGGACATGGCCATGATGTAAGGGTGCGCCTCTCTCCCCGCTAAAAGGTAATCGGTTGTGGTTTGCGTCTTCCGGTAGGCGATATACCCCAGGTATCCGGTAATCATTAAGTAAATCAGGACAGAAACAATCAGGGCAATCTGGTACATACCTATTCCTCCTCCTTATTCTTCCAGTTCCTCCTCTTCTTTTTCCCACTGGATGATTTTCTCCTTTTTCACTTCAATGCCACCCTTATTCCAGTTGATTGCTCCGTAAAGGACGCAGAGCAGGGTGCTTCCAATGCAGAGTAAATACACCAGAGCAATCCATGGATCGTGCAGACCGAACAAGAAAATCCCCCCTCTGTATTGCAGTGTAATAAACATTTGCGTAAAAATTAGGTATATTCTAATCAAGGATGACGCCGGTTTCAACCGGGAAAGGGAAAATTTATGAAACTTTTCCCTCTGTTTTTTCTCTTTTCCTGGACCTTTCCTGTCCAGAAGTCTCATCGGTGGTTCCTGAGCGTGGTTTGTCTGCATTTACCATAATGGTGATACTCAGCATTGCGCCCCGGCAGGTCTCAAGCGGGGGTTTCCATACCCCACCTGGCCATTTTCAGGTCGGAATCTGAATTGCGGTTTTCATACCATCACCGTGTCAGGAATCCCGGAACGTGCTACAATAGAGAAAATTCAAAGGGGGGAGTGCATATGACCCGGCGATGGTTTGTGAATATCCTTTTCCCGATCCTGGTTCTTTTCTCTATCGCCCCGGTCTGGGCCTACGAAGAGACCACCATGCAGAACTTCCTGGTCAAGGAAGGGGTGCTCATTTCGGTGTCCAATATCCAGGGGAAGGTGGTCATGGAAGGGCATGCCGAAAACGTGGTCAACATGACCGCCACCAAATCCGTCGAAGGCGTCTCAGAAGAAAAGGCACGGGAACTCTTTTCTCGGGTAGGAATTAAAACCGAAGCGGATGAAAGCGCCGTGCGCATCACCACCGACCTTTCGGGAACCTTCCTGAGCACTTTTTTGACCTGGCAGACCCCGAAGGTGGACTATCTTCTTGCGGTGCCCTATACCGCCCGGGTGAATGTGGAAACGGTCAGCGGGGAGGTGAATATCACCAATCTCCAGGGCGAAACCGAAGTCAAAACCGTGAGCGGCCGGATTACCCTGCAGGGTCTTGCCGGAAAGGTTAATCTTGAAACGGTAAGCGGTAAAATCACCATAGACCGGCTTCTCGGAAACCTGACAGCGCGGACGATAAGCGGTCCGGTGGACGTCGACATCCCCCTGAGCAACGATTTCCTGGAAGTCTCCCTCTCCTCGGTCAGCGGAAATATCACCGTGTTCCTCCACCAAAAAGAGGAGGTCAAAATCATCGTGGAAACGGTTTCCGGCCGTTTCACCTCCGAAATCCCCTTGGAAATCCACGAAGGGGGTTCCTTTGGCCGGCGCACCTTTGAGGGACAAACAAGCGCTGACCCCCGAAAAACCATTACCATCAAAACCATCTCCGGAAACGTGTCCCTCAAGAAGTTTCGAGGTGAATCCATATGAAACTTCGACTTTTCCTCCTGAGCGTACTTTTTCTCTCCCTTTTCACTTTTCCCGCCTGCACCGCTGGAAACACGCCACCGGATTTCCCCGTCCTTGAACCGCTCGATTTCGGAAAGGGCCTCATCTTTTTCGAACAGCGGATCCATATAGAAGGCGAACCCGGCCCCCCGTACATCTTCATCGATTTCCCCACCTACCGCTTCCGCGAAGAGGAAGGAATCCTCGTGAGCTTCAACGGTGCCTTTGGAAGCGACGAAGGCAAAGTGGACCCCTATGCCGTTGACCTCATCCTCGGCGAGGGCACCTCCCTTTCCGGCTCAGCCGGCTCCGGCGCCATAAGCGGCCTCCGCGGCATCACCGATTTCCCCTTCACCACCCGAACCCTCCTTGTTCAGGAAATGCGCCCCGACGGAAGCCTGCTTTTGGAAAAGGACGACGACACCATCACC
Organism: Candidatus Profundicultor aquiphilus; assembly: GCA_013314795.1. Classification (GTDB taxonomy): domain Bacteria; phylum Atribacterota; class Atribacteria; order Atribacterales; family Caldatribacteriaceae; genus Profundicultor; species Profundicultor aquiphilus. Next base: position 7,101 of record JABUEZ010000045.1, read on the forward strand.
TTCTTTGAACTCACCTTCCCCAACCCCCTCCCCTCGGGAACTTTCCTCATTCGCCCCGGGGAACGCCAGCAGTACACCGTCACAAGGACCTTTTTCCTCTCCGGTGCCATGCGCCGCCTCACCCTTACCGTGTTCTTGCGCGCTGCCTTCATCAACCGGGAAAACTGCCAGAACGGCACCTGGGCCGACATGTGAAAAAAAGATTGCAAATTAGGAATTCATCTTTCCAAAATTAGTCCTTTCTTCCTATTTCCTATTTTCGGAACCTAGATTAGCCCTGTCTTCCTATTCCCTATTTTTGGAAATGCCTCATACTGGAAGTAAGGAAAAAAACAAAAGGGAGATGGAAGTCATGAAAAAACGAAAAATCACGTCCCTCTGGTGGGTATTTGCCCTTGCCCTGGTGTTCCTTGTTTCGGCCATGGGCTGTCAGACGAACGCACCGTCAGGTACCGGTAGTGCAGTAACCAAAGAGGGTCAGGCGGGAACCACGTTAAGTGCTTCTAAAACTGCCACTGGATTCTGGGAAAAGGTAATCACCTATGACTGGACAATTAAAAAAGAAGCCGCACTCAGCGGAGACGGAAAATCCATCATTTACACTCTGACCGCCGAAAGGACCAAGAAATCGGAAACTGAGAAAATTGGCGTTCGGGGCCAAATCACTGTGACCAATGGCGGAGAAAGGGATACCCAGGGTTTATCGATCACGGACATCGTGAAGTACAAAGTGGGCTCAGGAAAATTTCAGACTTTGACGACTGCACCGGTCGATACTAAAGGAACAGAAATCTTGGCTGGGGAAACAAAAAGCTTTGACTACGAAGTAACCTTTACCCCTGTTCCCGGGGCGCAGTACAAAAACACGGCAAAAGTGACCATTCTCAATCATTCTGGTTGGTTAGGCAAACCCTTTGGTCCAGGCGCAAAAGAAGAGCAGGGACCGAGTGCTACTTTTTCCCTTCCATCAACACCGACTATCAAATACGTCGACCAGACTGCTGATATCGAAGATAAACTGGAATGTCCAGAAGGTTTTACCTGCACCATTGTTGATACCGGGTACCCGAAATGGAACAACATTGGGGCAGACAATACTGATGACTCATATACCTGGGAAATCAACTACACCATGACCCCTAATCAGGGGAACACCATTTGTAAATCAGTAGATTTTAATAACACCGCAACCCTGATTGAATTTAATAGTAAAGAAGAAAGAACTGCTGAAGCCGGTTTAAGCTGGGGCTGTGCCATCGTCGGTGGTTGTACCTACACTCAGGGGCACTGGAGGACTCATTCCAAGTACGACGACCCTAAAAAATATGATGACACCTGGGCCCTAATTGGAGAGGATACCACGTTCTTCAAGAGCGGTCAGACCTACTACCAGGTCCTTTGGACCCCGCCCCAAGGGAACGTCTACTACCAACTGGCACATCAGTACATCGCCGCCAAGCTCAACATCCTGAACGGGGCAAGCTCAACGCCGGAAGTGGACGGGATTATGGGATGGGCATGGAATTTCTTTAACACATACACGCCTACGGCTTTCCTTGATCCGGTTATCGCGGGCCAGGCTAACTACTACGCCAGTCGCCTTGACGAATACAATAACGGGTACATTGGTCCCGGACACTGTTCAACAGAGTAGACGCATAAACCACAGGTATTACCAGAAAGGGAGTGGGTTTCGCCCTCTCCCTTTCTGGGAAAAATTATTGATTCCCAATGAAGGAACGTGGTACAAAGTACGTCCTTTTTTGAGCCTTCACCCCGGAGGTATTCCCAAAAGCCTGTATCTTGGATCTTTCGACCGGGATCTTACCTTAACCCTTGCCCCTGCACGTTTTGCGCAGGTTTCAAATTGGATTCCCATGTGATGTCCATTTTTCCAGTCGTTTTTAAGTCAGGATTTTCCCAGGCCGTTACTTCTGCAATCTTTCAACCGGAATCTTCCAACCGGTCATGCCGGCATGCTTTTAAGTCGGGATCTGCGCCCCAGGTTTCCGATTGATGCCTGCGGGAATGGCGGTTTAAAAAAGCTCACCTTTAAATGGGTCTTTGACGAGGATTTCCGCTCAGGGTATGTCTCGGTGGTCACTGAGTACCTGTGGTTTCAAACCAGAGGTTCTGGTTCACCTTCCAGAACCCCTGGTTTTTGACCTTTACTCGTAGCGGAAGAGCACTTCGGCCATGCCGTCTTTGGGGACGGGGATGCCTTTGGTGAGGGCATAGCCCGGTGGGAAGCTGTAAAGACCACTGATGACCGTGCGTACGGTGTCGGTGATGATGGTATTGCGGGGGGTGGGGTCCATGACGCCGCCGTCGCTCGTGTGGCCGGAGAAGCCCACCACATGGCCGAGTTCGTGGAGATAGAGACAGTATTCGGGTTTGATGTAGTAACCGTACCAGTAGCCTTCGGGGAGAATGCGGACGTCGGCTCTGACGATGGTGTAGTTGGACCAGTAGACAGTGGCATAACCCCATACGCCGGTTCCTTTGGCAGTGACTGCAGCAGCGTCGTAGAAGATTTTAACGGGGCTACTGGTGTTACCGCTCAGGATGAAGGTGGTTTTTCCGCCGATGACGGTGTTCCACTGGGCAAGGGCTTGGGAGACGTCGATACCGGGGTAATTGGTTGAGTCGTAGACTTCCACGACCCCGTCGGGCCAGCGGATGATGTTGTTTTTCCCGTAGCCGTAGGTAATAAGAAGGTCGATGAGGCTACCTGGAGTGGGTGTTGGTGTCGGTGCTGGTGTCGGTGTGGGTGTAGGAGTAGGTGTAGGAGTGGGGGTCGGTGTTGGAGTCGATGTTGGTATGGGTGTTGGGGTAGGTGCTACGGTGGGAGCCGGAGTTGGAGTGGGTTGAGATACATTTACCGGCTGAGGCTGAAGCGAGAGATTGAGCGTGGTGGTTCTATTGACCCTCACGGTTACAAAGCGGGAGGTAGAAGCGTAACCGTCCTTGGAGGCCACGACCTGGACTGTGCCGGAAGGGACGTTACCCAGGGTGTAGCGGCCAGAGGAATCGGTGAGGGTGGAAAGCGATGTCCCGGCGACCGTTACCTGAGCACCGGAGATGGCCTTGCCGGTTAGAGCGTCTCGGACCGTTCCGGAGATGATGCCGTAGGTGGCGGGGTTGATTCTCCCTTCCTGGATGGTGGGGATGTTCGAGACGGTACATCCGGTTACGGAGAGGAGAATCACAATGAGGGTAAAAATAAGAAAGCGTTGCCATTTCATGAGTGGTTCCTCCCTTTTTGGTGGTATTGGAAAGGGAGGGGGCTTGGCAACCCGGCTGCCGTAGTGTAACACCGTAGGCCCGTGGCTTTGCGTCCTCCCCTTTCGGAGAGTTTGCCCGTTCATCCCTTTCAAGAATATATATCGGCAGGAGAGGGAAAAACTTTAGGGGGAGGACAAATTTTAAAAATTCTTTAAAAGCCCCCCTGGGATTGCTTGACAACCCCAAACTCTTGTGTTACATTTACTTTTGCCTTCGGGCAGGAAAATGTGAACCTTGAAAAGTAAATATTCCGCCTACTTCCAAATGAATTTGAGTTTTTTGATTTTCAGTCCGGATCAGTCCCTGTGAGGGACGTAAAGGTTTCTCATGGAGGGTTTGATCCTGGCTCAGGACGAACGCTGGCGGCGTGCCTAACACATGCAAGTCGAACGGTCCTCCGGAATTCGCAAGAAGGAAGGA
>JABUEZ010000046.1 GCA_013314795.1 Candidatus Profundicultor aquiphilus
CTTCCTATGCCCGACAATTTCTGGAAAAGATGGAAAAACCCGATGTGGATCACATTGATGGGCTGTCACCGGCCATTGCCATCAACCAGAAGGCTTCTTCGCATAATCCCCGTTCTACGGTGGCGACAGTGACTGAGGTCTATGATTACATGCGTGTACTTTTTGCTCGCTGTGGTCGGGTTTTTTGTCCTCAGTGTGGTAAACCCATTGCTTCTCAGACAGTTCAGCAGATTACCGACGAGATTCTTGCCTTTCCGGAAGGAACCAGGGTGATGATTATGGCCCCTCTGGTGCGGGGAAGAAAGGGGGAGTACCGCAAGCTCCTGGGAGAGCTTCTCAGAAATGGTTTTGCCCGGGTACGGATTAATGGCGAGATTGTTGAACTTGAGGACTGGGAGAACGTGGAGCTTGACAGGAACAAAAAGCACGAGATCGACCTTGTGGTTGATAGGGTGGTAGTGGAAAAAGACGCGGAAAGGCGGATCGGAGATTCTGTTGAAATAGGATTACGCTATGGGAAAGGTATTGTCAGAATAGGAGTTATGAAAGACGGTTCCTGGGAGGAACGCCTTTTCAGTGAACATTTTGCTTGTGTGGATTGTGGCATCAGTTTTCCAGAAATTACTCCCCGAATGTTTTCCTTCAATAATCCGTATGGTGCTTGTGCGAAGTGTAGCGGACTTGGATTTTTGAGTTTCGTCGACCCGGCACTGGTGGTACCTGACTGGTCGAAAAGTATCAACGAGGGAGCCATCGAGCCATGGCGGGAAATAGACCCTGATAGCTTTCTGGGAACCAGAATCCAGAAAGCTCTTCGGGATCGAGGCATTCCACTCGACCGGGCTTTCCAGGATCTCAGCGAAGGAGAGCGGAATTTTATTCTTTATGGGGATGAGCATTTTGAAGGGGTGGTAACGTATCTGGAGCGAAAACTTTACTCGGCTGTGGACTGGTGGGAACAGGAAGAAATATCTCGCTATCTCTCCAGCCAGGTTTGCCCAGAGTGTCATGGAGATAGACTGCGCCGGGAGAGTCTTTCGGTGAAAATTCAGGGATTTTCCATTGGTGAGCTTTCTCGTCTGACGGTGGAAGAGCTGGTGAATTTCTTTGAAACTGTTCGTTTTGAAGGAAACGAGCTTTTGATTGCGGAACCAATTTTGCGAGAAATCCGTTCCCGGCTAAGTTTCTTAAAAGAGGTGGGACTGGACTATCTCACTTTGAATCGTTCTGCTTCCACGTTGTCGGGGGGTGAAGCGCAGAGAATCCGTCTGGCGACGCAGATTGGTTCCGGTCTTATGGGAGTGCTCTATGTGCTTGATGAGCCAACCATTGGTCTTCATCCCCGGGATAACCAGAAATTGATTGCCATTCTTAAAAAGCTGCGGGACTTGGGTAATACCGTCATTGTGGTGGAACACGATGCGGAAACGATGAGGAGTGCCGATTTTATCATTGACATGGGACCTGGAGCAGGGGAACAGGGGGGAGAAGTCGTGGCTTCTGGGCCTCCAGAAGAAATTATGCGTCACCCCTCCAGTTTAACCGGATTGTACTTGAGTGGTCGAAAAAGTATCCCTGTACCCGTTCCACGAAAGGAACCGGGAGAGGAGTGGCTTTTGATAAAGGGGGCGCGGGCCAACAATTTGAAAAACCTCACCGTTTCCATCCCTCTGGGACTTTTGGTGGGTATCACTGGAGTATCGGGTTCTGGAAAGAGCACGTTGCTTTATGATGTAATTTATTCCTCTCTTTCTCAAATTTTTCATCATAAAGGGAAAGACCTAAGAGGTTGTGACGCACTCGAAGGTGTGGAATATCTGGATAAAGCGATTATCATTGATCAGTCACCCATTGGGAGAACTCCCCGTTCCAACCCTGCTACCTATACCGGTGTGTTTACCGAAATCCGAAACCTTTTTGCCAGACTCCCCGAATCCAAAGCACGGGGATACGCACCTGGGAGGTTCAGCTTCAACGTCAAAGGAGGGCGCTGTGAAGCGTGTCAAGGAAATGGGGTCATCAAGATAGAGATGCATTTTTTGCCGGACGTTTTCGTAACCTGTGAACAATGCAAAGGGAAACGGTATGCCCGGGAAACCCTGGATATCCGATATAAAGGAAAAAATATCGCTGAAGTGCTGGACATGAGTGTTCACGAAGCGCTCCATTTCTTTGAAAATATTCCAGTAATCAGGCGGAAACTGGAAATTTTAGAGCGGGTTGGTGTGGGATACCTGAGACTTGGTCAATCTGCAACCACACTCTCCGGTGGAGAAGCCCAGAGAATCAAGCTTGCTCGAGAACTCAGCAAGGTAGCAACTGGGAGAACCATTTATCTCCTTGATGAGCCCACCACCGGCCTTCATTTTGCCGATGTGGAAAAGCTTCTCTCGGTGCTTCTTGAGCTCAGAAATCGAGGCAATACTGTTTTAATTATCGAACACAATTTGGATGTGATCAAGAGTTGTGATTACATTATTGACCTTGGCCCGGAGGGAGGAGAAAAAGGTGGGTATCTCGTTGCTTCTGGTACCCCCGAAGACATTGCTCAGGTTCCCACCTCCTACACTGGCCAATTTTTGAGGGAGGTGTTACAGTCTGAAAAGAGTCGAGAATTATGTTCGGTTTGAAGTTGGTGTAGATGATGTCGAAGACCTTCCTCAAGAATGTGGTGTCTATCTTTTCAAGAATGGTCGTGGTGAAACCATTTATGTGGGGAAGGCCATTAATATCCAGAAAAGAGTAAGGTCCCATTTTACCAGTCGGAGTTTTTCCCCGCTCAAGGAGGATATGGTTGTAGAAATTAAGGGGATTGACTACCTTTTGACTTCTACTGAACATGAAGCCTTGCTCCTTGAAGAAGAACTCATAAAAACCTATCAACCTCGGTATAACCTCCGTTTAAAGGATGATAAGAGTTATCCCTATATCCGGATTGGTGTGAATGTAGCTTTTCCTCCAATTGGTTTTGCCAGAAAGAAAACGAGTCGGGAGGGTCTTTATTTCGGTCCTTTTACCAGTGCCAAAAAAGTCCGGGAAGGAATAAAACTTTTGCGGACACTTTTTCTTTTGCGAGGTTGTGAGATTCCGGAGAGTCGCTTTCCTCTGAAAAGGCCGTGTATCGACTACGAATTCCGTCTTTGCAGCGCCCCATGTGTGGGTCGTATATCTTCTGAGATGTATAGGGAAAACTTGGGAAGGGCCATTGATTTTCTCAACGGAGACTATGAATCAGTCATTAAATGGCTGGAAAGCGAAATGTGGAGAATGGCTGATGCTCTGGACTTTGAATCGGCTGCCCGATATCGTGATCATCTTGAAGCCACCAAAAAGATTGCTTCCCGCTACCGCCTGGTGTTGCCTCAGCCTGACGATGTTGATTTTCTTGAGGCGGTTTGTGAGGATAATATTGGTGTAGTGGTGGTTCTCAGAGTTCGGAAAGGACGACTGATCGGGAGCGAAAGCTTTGTGGTGGAAAATAATGCCACTGAAAGGGTTTCTCTCTTGCGGAGATTCATTGAAGACTTCTATTTTTCCCATTTTTCTCTTCCTTTGCGGGTATGCGTGCCCCTTGACGAGGTGAATTCTCTCAACTCCCTTCAGGCCGATCTGGGTTTAGGTATTACCCTTGGTTCCCCCGTGAATCTTTTCGAGGAAGAGATACTTGAGATTGCCGCAGAGAATGCTCGAAAAAACCTTGAGGTCGAGAGAGAGAAAAAGAAGAAAAAAGAAATGTGGTCGGAAATGGTTCTGGAAGAATTACGTAACACGATTGGTCTTAATAAATTGCCCAATCTCATCGAAGGCATGGATATTTCTACCTTTCAGGGTGATGAAGCAGTTGGAGTGGTGGTTTCTTTTCGACAGGGGGTGCCTCACAAAAAACGATACCGAAAGTTTATCATCCGGGAAACCGACTATCCAAATGATTATGAAATGCTTCGAGAGGTAGTACGGAGGTATTTTAAAGATTTGGAGCGGTCTTCCTCCCCCTTGCCCGATCTTCTCCTGGTTGACGGAGGCCTTGGACAGTTGCATATTGCTACATCCACTTTGCAGGAACTCGGGATCCCTGTATCGGTGATTGCTCTGGCCAAGGAGTGGGAAGAGATTTATGTCCCGGGTAAGAATGACCCCTTACGTTTGCCTCCTCAATCTGAAGTTCTCCAGCTTTTGCAACGAATCAGAAATGAAGCTCACCGTTTTGCCATCACCTTCCATCGGTTGCGGCGGAACAAGAAGCTTTTCTCGTCCATGCTTCTTGAAGTGAAAGGCATTGGCCCAGAGAGGCGACGTAAGCTTCTTTCGAGCTACGATAACCTTATGGATATCCTCCGGATTCCTCCCGAGGAAGTCAGTAAGAATCTCCGCATCCCCCTTCATGCTGTGGTAGATTTACAGAAACGTCTGGGAGAGGTCACAAAAGGTGGAATTTAGAGACATTCTTAAAAGCGAGCTTTATGCCTTTGTGCCAGTGGCGGAAGACCTTCTATGGTCTGAACTCGCCGGTATCCTCAGAGTAGGGGGTGTTATTGAGCGAAAAGAAGGGAATGTGTTTCTCTCTTTTCGCCATAAGGATCTGGCTTTGATTAAAAAGTGTGTTGTTTTGGTTAAAAAATTCTATCCGGAAATTCTTTACTCCATTACCGAGCAGCAAAAGAAAGGGATCAATTCGGGTATTGTCTATATTCTGGATCTTGGAATTCCAGATGAACAGATTTTCGCCAAATTGGGATTTGGTGACACGACACCTCTTCTATCCATGCTGGAACATAATGGCCCTTTTTTTGTGAAAGGGGTCTTTGAATCCCGAGGGTATGTTTCTGAACCAACAAGAAGCTATCACCTGGAAATTTCACTTCCTTCAGAGGAAATTGCTTCCCTTCTCCTTCATCACCTGGAAACCAAAGGAATGGTTTTCCGATTACGGTATTTTAGGGAAGAATTTCGTCTGTATACCAAAAATGCCCAGAGTATTGAAACTTTTCTGGGTTATATTGGGGCTTCTCAAAGTTATCTGGCTCTGGAAAAGATCCGGGTTGAAAAACTCACCCTGGATGACCTTACCAGGTGGGTGAACTGTGCTACTTCGAATCTGGAAAGAGTGGTTGAATCCTCTCTACGACAGCGACAGAAGATCTCCCTTCTCGATCTGGAACACCTCCCCCCCAAGTTACGCCAGATAGCCTATTTAAGATTGCGATATCCCTATGCTTCCCTGCGAGAAATTGGGGAACTCTGTACGCCTCCGTTGTCGAAAATGGAAGTATTCAGGCGCTTGAAAAAACTGGAAAAGCTGGGGGGAATGAGTTAAGATCTCTTAGGCTTGTGCGCACGTGCCAAGTATTTAAGTATGGAACTTCGTGGTATCTTCCCCTAAGTTTGCCAGGTGACGTTGTTGTCCAAACTCTCATAAAAGGTAGTGTGTTTTGTGTTGTGTCAGAGGAAATCCGTTCTCCGTTTTGGATGCTTAGGATTATCAGATGGGAATGTGCTTTATTCGGGCAGTTCCATAACATTTTCTTCTCGATGGCCTGTTTTGAGGATGACCCTGGAACTTTCCTGGATACACCGTCGGTATGTGAGGACCACCAACCTTATTGAGCGAAGCTTTGAGAAAAAGGAGTAAGATCCCTATGAGATTCTTCACTGAGAAAGTGGTCTTGAAGTTCGTTTTTTAGTCCTCATACGGGCCGACATAAGATGGAGGAGGATCTCTTTTGGAGGACCGAGGTTGTTTCTTCCGATGGGATGAAGAAAGGGTTATAGATTGCTGGATTGATCTGGTTATTCACGTTTATAGGAGATTTGAACTTGGCCCAGATGTTACGTTGACTTTTTGAGGCAGAGCAATATAATAAGGTCATGGTACTGGCAAAGAAGCCCCTGGTTTTTTACGCCGGGGGCTTCTTCATTAAGGGAGGTGAGAAGGAAACCGCGGAAGTTTCGTTGTGAGAGTTGACTTTTCCGGTGAGAAAAAGGTATAAAATGGAAAAGATTAGGAGGTGGGATTATGAAGAAGTGGTTTGTTTTGGGTTTTGTGGTGCTCTTTCTCAGTGTGGCGTTTTCGGTGTATGCGCAGGAGCCCATTAAAATTGGGGTAGTGATGGGGTTAACCGGCCCGTGGGCTTCGATTGATACACCGGCCACAAATGGTGCCAAGCTGGCGGCAGAGGAAATCAACAAAGCCGGGGGTGTTCTGGGACGACCGATTGAGCTCAAGATTGTGGATACTAAAGCCGACGAAGGTGAAACGGTGGCAGCAGTTATTCGCCTTATTGAAAACGAGAAGGTTTCGGCTCTGGTGGGATACTGTGATACCCACTGGGTGAACATCGCTGCACCGTTGGCACGGGAGTATGGAGTTACTTTTGTCACTCCTGGAGCCACCCATCCTCGAATTCCAGAACGGACCGGGGCCTGGTTGGCCTGTTTTGGTGATAATGCCCAGGCTGCGGCAATTGCTGAGTATGCTGTGAAGGATTTAGGCCTCAAGAAGGGTGCTATCTGGGTGGACACCGCAGTGGATTTCAGTGTGGCTGTCTGTGCTTATTTTGCCGATGCTTTGAAGCACTATGGTGGTGAAGTAGTTTACGAGGATTACTTTGAAACCAACTGGACTGATTTTTCCAGCATGGTGGCCCGCCTCAAGGAATATCAGGATAAGGGCGAGGTGGATTTTGTCTATGTGGGCGCCATTCCTTCGAACTGTGGTCTCATTGCCAAGCAGCTCAGGGAAGGTGGCGTAACGGTGCCCATGTTCGGTGAAGACGGTTTTGACACACCGCTTCTCGTTGAAACTGGTGGAGAGGCTGCTGAAGGTGTGGTGTTCGCCACCCACATGTCTCTGGAAGATCAGACCCCGATTATCCAGAACTTTAAGAATGCCTACCAGGCTATGTTTGGGACGCTTCCGGAAAATGCGTTTGCTGCGCTGGGCTATGATGCCATAAAGGTCCTGGCTAAGGCCATTGAGCTCGCTGGAAGCGACGACCCCAAGAAAATTCCCGAAGGATTGGCACAGATTAAAGGTTTCGAAGGCGTATCGGGCACCATTTCATATGAGGCTGGAAGCCAGGTACCCAATAAGTCGGTGGCGGTTATCGAGGTCAAAGGTGGTAAGTTTACCACGGTAAAGCAGATTGCTCCGGAGTACATGCCGGATCCCAAGCTGGCGAAATGAGTTAAAAGGGGTGGGGTAACCCACCCCTTTTCTCTTACTACATATGAATTGAGGAGAATCATGGCTACCATCCTGAAAGTAGAAGGGCTCTGGAAGAATTTTGGTGGATTGACTGCAGTCAGTGATTATTTCCTGGAATTACCCGAAGGGGAAATTTACGGCCTCATCGGGCCAAATGGGGCTGGAAAGACCACGGTTTTTAATCTCATCAGTGGGGTTCTTAAGCCATCGAAGGGAAGGATTCTTTTTCAGGGGATAGACATTACCTGGTTTCGTCCCGATCAGATTGCTGCTCTGGGGCTTACCCGGACTTTCCAGAACCTGCGTCTTTTTCCTTCTTTAACCGTGGAGATGAATTTACGCATTGCCTATCATACCCATGCCCGGAGTGGGTTCCTGGCTGCACTCCTGAGTACACCTTCTTTTTTCCGGGAAGAAAAGGAGATCGGGCAGAAAGTGGATCGGATTCTGGAACTCTTTGAGATGAGTGATTTTCGCGAGGAAATTGCTTCCAGCCTTCCCTATGGGTGGCAGAGGAAGCTTGATATCGCTCGAGCTCTGGTGTGTGAACCGCAGGTTCTTCTGCTCGATGAGCCTTCGGCAGGAATGAACACCAAAGAAGCCGAAGACCTGGCAGTTTTGATCCGGCGAATTCATGAAGAGTTTCGCCTTACCATGATGGTGGTGGAGCATCGGATGCCCTTTGTGATGGGTTTGGCTAGTCGTATTCAGGTGCTCGATTATGGTTCGGTGATTGCCTTTGGGACTCCTGAAGAAATCCGGAATAACCAGAAAGTGATTGAAGCTTATTTGGGAGTAGGTGATTTGATTGCTTAAGGTAGAAAATCTCACGGTCAAGTATGGTGTCATTCCAGCAGTTATGAATGTGAGTTTGACGGTGGGAAGGGGTCAGATTGTTGCCATCTTGGGAGCCAATGGAGCAGGGAAGACTACCACCCTCAAGGCTATTATGGGGGTTCTACGTCCAGCCAGTGGTCAGATCTCCTATCAGGGAGAAGATATCACCCACATGTCTCCTTCAAATCGGGTGAGGAAGGGAATTGCGCTTGTTCCGGAAGGTCGGGGAATCTTTAACCGCCTCACGGTGGAAGAGAATCTTCTTTTGGGAGCGTATTCGCGTTCTGGAAATGATGTGATTATGAAGGATCTTAAAGAAGTGTATGCCCTCTTTCCGCGTCTGGAAGAAAGAAAAAAACAAATTGCCGGTACCCTCTCGGGTGGTGAACAGCAGATGCTAGCTCTGGGGCGTGGCCTAATGTCGAAACCCCAACTCCTTCTTCTCGATGAGCCATCTCTTGGTCTTGCGCCCCTCGTGGTCCGGGAACTCTATGCTACGATTTCTCGGATTCGGGAGCAGGGGGTTACCATTCTTCTTGTGGAGCAGAGTGCCGCGGTGGCCCTGGGGGCATCGGATTATGCCTACGTTCTTGAGAGTGGAAGTCTGAAATTGTCTGGAAAGCCGGAAGAGCTCAAATCCCTGGAGGATGTAAAGCGAGTTTATTTAGGAGGATAAACGGATGTTTTCCTGGAGTTATTTTCTTCAGCAAACGATGAATGGTGTCATCCTCGGTTGTATCTATGCGCTTTTGGCGTTAGGGATGACGGTGGTCTATGGGATTCTACGCCTCATTAATTTTGCCCATGGGGCGCTCATTACTGTGGGTGCGTTTTTTGTATATTTCATTTTCTTTCGTGCCGGAATTAACCTGGCAGCGTCGCTACTTCTTGTGCTTGGTTTTGGAGGATTGATGGGGCTTCTGCTCGATGTCATTGCCTACCGGAAATTGCGGGGAGGGCCAGAAGTGGCGCTTCTCATTACCTCTTTAGGTTTTTATACCTTTGTGGAAAATTTCATGAAGATGGTGGTTTCGCCGCAGCCGTATTCCTTTAAGACCCCTGCGTATCTGGCAGTAATGTATAAAACATCTCTTCTGACTTTTCGTTCCATTGATGTCTTCATCATTGTTTCCTCGCTTTTAATCATGTTCATTTTTAACCTGTTTGTGAAAAAAACCAGGATGGGTATTGCCATGCGGGCTACAGCCGAGAATCTGGAAGTGGCTCATCTTATGGGGATTGAGGTGAACCGGGTTATTGCTCTGGCTTTTGCCCTGGGCTCGGCCATTGCTGCTTTTACCGGATTTCTATGGGGGGCCAAATATGGGCAGATTGCCTATGATATGGGATTTTTAACCGGGGTTAAGGCGTTTGTGGCAGTGGTCGTGGGAGGGGTGGGGAGCATTCCCGGTGCCATGGTGGGTGGTTTTGTGCTGGGGCTGGCGGAAATCCTTTCCATTGCCTTTTTGCCCACCCGATTTGCAGAATACCGGGATGGAATCGTCTTTGGGATTCTCATTCTGGTTTTGCTTTTGCGCCCGTCAGGGCTTATGGGAGTGAAGGAAGAGGTGCGGGTATGAAACAAGGTATTCGAGCTGAATGGTATTTTCTTTTAGGGGGATTACTCCTTTTCGGAGGCGCGTTTCTGGCTACCCAATTCCTCAACCGCTATCTTCTCTACATTCTCGTTCTCATGGGGATTTATTCCATTGCTACCGTGAGTTTGAATCTCACCAACGGATATGCGGGCCTTTTCTCTCTGGGGCATGCGGCCTTCATGGCTATTGGGGCCTATACCTCGACGTTACTCACCTTTCCCCTGGCGCTTCGAGAGGCATACGAATTACCTATGCTTCCTGCTTTCTTGGGTGGGCCTAACTTTGTGTGGCCGTTTTTTCCGGCCATCTGTATGGGTGGAGTACTGGCAAGCGTGGCGGCTTTGCTTATTGGGGCACCGGTTCTGCGTCTGCGGGGTCATTATCTCTCGGTTGCATCGCTGGGGTTTGTGGTCATTGTGACAACTTTAGCTAAGACCATGAAGGGTCTTACTCGAGGGCCAATGGGAATCAGTGCGATTCCTTCGTATACCAACATCTACTGGACCTACCTGTGGTTACTGATTACAGTGTATGTCATCTGGCGAATTGTCAATTCTCGTTTTGGAAGGGCCATGATGGCACTGCGGGAAGACGAGACCGCAGCGCAGGTGTTGGGGGTTTATCCCATGAAGTATAAGCTCATGTCTTTTGTGGTGGGAGCGTTCTTTGCCGGTGTGGCTGGAGGGTTGTATGCCCACTTCACCAAGGCGATTCGTCCCTTTGAGTTCTCTTTCTTTCTCACCTTCCAGATTGTGGTAATGCTGATTTTAGGAGGAATGGGAACGACTGCCGGTCCTATCGTGGGAGCGGTATCGCTCCTCACCTTACGTTACGCTTTGAAACCATTGGAGGAACATCTTAAAATCTATGGTCTTATCGAAATTATCTATGCGGTGCTCCTCATTGTGGTGATGCTCTTTAAACCGGAAGGATTGGTGGGTCAGAAAAGAGGGGTCAAGAAAATTACTGTAGGGGGGAAGAGCAGTGCGTAAGAAGGTTCTGCATCAGGAGATGACGTATACTGACTTTAAGGAGGGTCGTTTCGATAAGGCGATTCTGGCTGTTGGTTCGGCGGAAAACCACGGTTTTCATCTTCCATTTGGGACCGATGCTCTGGTTGCTCA
>JABUEZ010000047.1 GCA_013314795.1 Candidatus Profundicultor aquiphilus
ACATGGCCTTCAAAATTGCCGGTTCTATGGCCTTCCGCAAAGGAGCGGCTGAGGCGAATCCGGTGCTCCTTGAACCCATCATGAATGTTGAAGTGCTTGTGCCGGACGAGAACATGGGTGATGTCATCGGCGATCTCAATGCGCGGCGGGGCCGGATTCTGGGGATGGAGCCGCAGGATGGGTATCAGAAAGTTAAGGCAATGGTACCTTTGGCGGAGCTTTTCCGATATTCTGTCGACCTTCGTTCCATTACTCAGGGACGGGGTTCATTTTCCATGCGCTTCTCCCACTATGAGGAGGTCCCAGCTCAGATTGCGGAAGGAATCATTGAGAAGGCCAGGAAGGAAAAAGAAGTGGCAGAGTGAACGAGCTGTCAGTTCTGGTGGGCATTGATCTGGTGGAGATAGAGGAAATTCGCCATGCGCTCCTCAAGTTTGGGGAACGGTTCTTGAACCGGATCTTCGAACAGGAAGAGCTCGATTTTTATCTTGGCAAAGGGGAAAAGCGATTTCAGGAAGGGGTTGCTGCGCTTTTTGCCAGTAAAGAAGCAGTAAAAAAGCTCTTTCTTCAGAGAGAAGAGCAAATTGGATGGAGGGCGATCCGGGTTCTTCATACCAGTTCAGGTAAGCCAGTGGTAAGACTCTGTTCCCCTTTTGATGAGCGATTTCAACATGTTTCGCTTTCCATTTCACATTCTCGTTCGACGGTGGTTGCCGTGGCGGTGGCCTGGGGTGAGGTGTGATGATCGAGCTTGTTACTGCTGAAACGATGCAGAAACTGGAGAAAGAATGTTGTGAGAGACTGGGCATGGAAACCCGGTTCCTGATGGAAAACGCCGGAGGAAGAGTTGCTGAAGAGGCCGCGCAACTCATCGCCTCTTTGGGGTTAAACCGGGTGTTCGTGGTCTGCGGGGTGGGGAATAATGGTGGTGACGGCCTGGTGGTGGCTCGACATCTGCGCAGTCGGTTTCCGAACCTTACGATCACAGTGTATCTGATTGGTGAGAAGGAAAAGATGACTCGAGACACTGCCTCAAACTATGCCCTTCTTGCTTCTCTCGATGTCGAAATCAGAGAAGTTAGCTCTGCTACCGCGTTGGAGTTCCAGGAGCAGTCTCTTGTCATCGATGCCCTTTTTGGCACCGGCCTCAAGAGAGCGCCCCAGGGAATCTTTGCCGAGGTTATCGGAAAGATAAACCAGTCTTCCTGTGTGATAATTTCGGTTGATGTCCCCTCCGGTGTCGATGCAAGTAGCGGCTTTGTTCCTGGTGAAGCCGTTCGGGCTCATCTCACTGTCACCATGGGAAAGTACAAACAGGGGTTGGTGCAGTTTCCGGCGCGGGAATGCGTGGGAAAACTGAAACTTGTTGATATTGGAATTCCCCTGGGGAGGGAAGCCGATGCCTACCTTCTGACTCCTCAGGATATTGTAGAGTTCCTCCCGAAACGAGACTGGAACGCACACAAGATTTCAGCCGGGGTTCTGGGAATGGTAGCGGGATCTTCAGCCATGTTGGGGGCTGGAATTTTGCTTGCTCTCGGTGCCTATCAGGTGGGGGCGGGGATGGTAGTCTGGCCCCTCTCCGAAGAGCATGCGTCTCTCGTCAAGGTGGTTCTGCCGGAGTTGGTGAGCGTGGTTCTTCCTCGCAGGCGATTAATTCCGGAATTTCATTATTCTCTTTCCGACCTGAACACTGTGAAGTGGGCGTTAGAAGCCAGGAAATGCCGATGTCTGGCTGTGGGTCCAGGATTGGGTGGAGCGCGCTCCACCGCGTTATTTATTGAGAGGTTGCTCGAAGAAATCCCTCTGGGTGGAGTTCTGGATGCTGATGCGCTGAATATCATTGCTCAAAATCGGGAGCGCTGGAAGGGGAAGCTTTCTTCTTGGGTCTTAACGCCCCATGTTGGGGAAATGGGTAGACTCTTGGGTGTTCCCATAGAGGAGGTTAATCGAGATAGGATTTCTGCCTGTCGGGAGTGTTCCGCATATTTTGGGAGTGTGACGGTCTTGAAGGGTGCTGGAACGATTATTGCTTCGCCAAATGGTAAGGTAGTCATTAACCCCACCGGAGGTCCCAATCTGGCTACGGCCGGAAGCGGAGACGTCTTGACGGGCATGATTGGAGGGCTGAGGGCCCAGGGATTGGGGTTATGGGAGTCTGCACTTTGTGGAGTGTTCCTGCACGGGGTGGCTGGCGATATCCTGGAAAAAGCAGGAAGAAAGAATATTGTAGCGCGAGAAATCGCTGAGAACGTACGTGAAGCAAGAAAGGTGATCGAAAGTGGACAGTATACCATCTCATTCCTGGCTGGAAATAGATGTTCAGAATCTCCGGCACAACTGGGAAATCCTTAAAAGCATTGCTACGCCTCACAGCCGCATTATGGCGGTGGTGAAAGCCACCTGCTATGGGCATGGGGTGGAGGTTGCGGAACTCCTCTCTTCTTTTGGACTTAGGGATTTTGGCGTTTCCTCGGTTGAAGAGGGGTGTGAGTTAAAGAAGAAAGGGATAGCCGGGAATATTTATATTCTGGGAGGATTTCTCCCTTGGGAAGCGGAGATTATTGTGGAGGAGAGATTTATCCCGGTGGTGTCATCGTTAAGGGATATTGAATGCCTTGAGGAGGCCAGTAAGAAAAGGGAAAAGAAAGCCATTTTTCACCTTAAAGTTGATACAGGCATGGGGCGGCTCGGATTTCTCCTCCAAGATTTGAAGCCTGATATTTTGGAAACGGTGACCCGGAATTCCTTTGTACGCATGGATGGAGTGATGACCCATTTTGGAAGTGCTGAATCTGATACAATGTATACCAGGTGGCAATTTGAGCTTTTTTCCCGGTTCCTGAACGGCCTTGGCCTGGATAGAAAGAACCTGCTCTGTCATTGCTGTAACAGCGCCGGTTTTTTGCGTTTTCCCGAGATGCACCTTAATATGTCTCGAATCGGGATTGCTCTTCTTGGGGTATCGCCGAATCTGGAGGCAAACTTGGTAACCCAGAGGGGACTAAAGCCGGTTGCCCAGTTAAAAGCCATGGTGAAGTATACCAAGAACCTTCCCCCTGGTTTTCGAGTTGGCTACGGGGGTACTTTCACCACTTGTCGGGATACCAAAATTGCCGTGGTTTCCATTGGATATGCTCAAGGAATTTTTCGCAACCTCTCTAACCGGATGGAAGTTCTGGTGAGGAAAAGAAGAGCCAGAGTGGTGGGTGCCATTTCTATGGATCAATTGATGATTGATGTTACCGATATTCCCGGGGTACAAGAGGGTGATCAAGTAGTCCTGATCGGTCGGGATGGAGAAGAGGAGATCCGGGTAGAGGATCTGGCTCGGCTTTCGGAGACTATTCCTCACGAAATACTCTGTAGCCTGAAGAAAGTGAAGGCTCGGGTTCTCGTCAATGGAGATCGTTCTTCAACGTAGTCATAGCGAGGTAGAAACCCGAAAAATTGGGGAAAAGCTGGTGTGTTCTCTTACCCTGCCGGCTCTGGTGCTCTTGCAGGGAGAACTGGGAGCAGGAAAAACGGTTTTCGTGAAAGGGATGGCGCAGGGGTTGGGCATCGATCCCGAAGAGGTCCGTAGCCCCACCTTTGCTCTCATTCATGAATATCTTCAGGGGAGAGTTCCTCTTTACCATATGGATTTTTACCGTCTGGAAAGATGGGAAGAGGTGGTACATTTAGGATTTGAGGAATATCTGGACAAGGAAGGCGTGGTGGTAGTAGAGTGGGGAGACAAGTTTCTCTCTTTTCTTACCCCTCCTTTCTGGGTGGTGGAGATTGAGGTTATTGCCCCTGAAGAACGGAATATTACGGTGAAACGGTGGATTCAATGATTCTGGCTGTAGAAACCAGTACCTGCTGGATGAGTATGGGCTTATTTGAAAAAGAACGCTCTCTTTTTGAGGTAAACCATTATACCACGATGGGTCATTCCCAACTGATTTTCCGGTACCTGGAGATATTGAAAAAGGAATTTGGCTTTGAAGACTCTCTCGAAGCGGTGGTGGTGGGTCTCGGTCCAGGATTTTTTACTGGGGTAAAGATTGCCGCTATGATCGGAAAGAGCCTCGCCTATACGTTGAAAAAGCCCGTTTACGGCTTTTCCACCCTGGAAGTTATGGCCAATCAGGTGAGTGAATCTGAGGCTTGCGTTTTTCCCTATAGGGTTCTGGTTCCGGTCGTCTTTCACAAAAAAAACGAGATTTTTTGGACGGAATTCGGTCTTGAGTTTAGAAAGCATACCGGGAACCTGGAAATTCAAGTTGGTTCTCCAGATACTCTGGTGAAATCTCTGGAAAAGTTGAAAGATTCCCTGATTATCACGCCGTGGATCGAACTCAAGGAATATTTTGAAAGTCAGGGGTTGAACTGTTACGATCCTCTTTTTTCCTTTCCCAAAGCGTATAGTTTAGCTCGTCTTTATTTCCAGCGTCAGAATCAATGTCAATCTGACTGGACAATGCTTTTTCAATTGGTACCCATATATGGTTCAAAAGCATTTGGTCAATGAAGAATTTACCCAGGAAGATAATGGTTTCAAGATTGCAAGGATGAGGACGCAACATATGCCTTTCATCGTGGCTATTGAGAAGAAGTCTTTTCCTCAACCCTGGTCATATTCTCTGTTCTTGAGCGAGATGTCCAACCGCATGGCTTCCTACTTTGTGGCTCTGTGGCAGGAGAAAGTCATTGGCTATATCGGCATGTGGCTGGTGTTTGAAGAGGCGCACATTACCACATTTGCCATCCATCCCGCCTATCGAGGGAAGGGATTTGGGAAGAGGTTATTTTCCTATGCACTGCAGTATGCCCTGTTACATGGTTGCAAGGAAGTGCTTCTTGAGGTGAGGGTTTCTAATGTTGTAGCACAGAACCTGTATCTTGGGTTTGGATTTCGTCCCGTGGGGAGGCGCCGAAAGTACTATTCGGATGGTGAGGATGCGATTTTGATGAAAAAGGATCTGACGGAAGGGAGTGTATGATGTGCTTGCTCTGGGGATCGAGACCAGCTGTGATGACAGTTGTGTGGCGGTAGTGGATGGAGAAAAGAAGGTTCTCGCCAGTGTGGTTTCAAGCCAGGTTGATTTTCACCGCCAGTTTGGAGGGGTGGTTCCTGAGGTTGCGGCTCGAAAACACCTGGAGTTCCTGCTCCCCGTTCTTGATAAAGCCCTGTGCAAGGCCCGCGTCGATGTGCGGGATATAGATCTTGTGGCGGTTACCCGGGGACCGGGTCTTCTGGGGTCACTTCTCATGGGGATGTGCCTGGCCAAAGTGATTGCCATAACCTGCGGAAAACCTCTGGTGGGGGTGAACCATCTTGAAGGGCACCTCTTTGCGGTTCTCCTCGATTACCCTGAAGTTGTCCCTCCCTTCCTCTGCCTTCTGGTGTCTGGTGGTCATACAGAACTCGTGGCGGTAGAGGACTGGGGAGTGTATCGTCTTCTGGGGCGCACCAGGGACGATGCGGCGGGGGAGGCCTATGATAAGGTAGCCAAGGTTTTGGGTCTGGGATATCCGGGAGGAGTCATCATTGATCGGCTTAGTAGAAAGGGAGACCCAGCGCGTTTTTTCTTTCGTGGAGGCTTGGAATACGAGGATACCCTGGATTTCAGCTTTAGTGGTTTGAAAACCGCAGTGATACGAACTTTTTCCGGATTCTCAGAAAAGCAAAGGGAAGATCCCCAGGTGTTGGCGGATCTTGTGGCTTCCTTTCAGGAAAGTGTGGTGAGAATTCTGATAAAGAAAACCATCCGGGCTATGGAGAGTACCGGCTATCGCCAGGTAGTGGTGGGGGGAGGAGTGGCGGCCAACTCCTATTTGCGACAAAAGATGCAGGAGGAAGCTGAGAAAAGAGGATTTCGAGTGTATTTTCCCTCTCTTTCCTTCTGCACCGATAACGGAGCGATGATCGCCGTGTGTGGTTTGTACCATTTTCTCTGTGGTCAGAGGGATTCTCTGAGCATCGAACCTGAACCGCAGCTCTCTCTGTAGAGGCTGGTTCGTGTTCCATTTGCTTCATGAAACTCCTTTATGATATGATTTTATATTGTGTTTGTCTCCATCGATAGGGTAATCATGACGGACATAGAGAGAAGGAAGGTGTCGGTAATATGGCCAAGGAACTGATTTTCGGTGAGGAAGCGCGCAAAGCTATGGAAGAGGGAATTGATCGTCTGGCAAACGCCGTGAGGCTCACCCTGGGACCCAAGGGAAGGAACGTGATTCTGGAAAAGAAATATGGTTCGCCCACGGTGACCAATGACGGTGTGACGATTGCTCGGGAAATAGAAATAGAGGATTATTTCCAGAACCTGGGGGCAAGGTTAGCTCGGGAAGTGGCGACCAAAACCAATGATGTAGCTGGCGATGGTACGACCACGGCTGTGGTTCTGGCCCAAAAAATGGTGAAGGAAGGCCTGAAAGCTGTTACCGCAGGGTATAATCCTGTGTTTCTCAAGAGCGGAATGGAGAAAGCCAAGGATCTGGCCATCAGGGAAATTGAGAAGTATACGATTAAGATCGAAGAAAGGAAAGCCGTGGCTCAGGTTGCTTCCATTTCGGCCAACGATGCTCAGATTGGGGAAACTATTTCGGAGGCCATGGAAAAGGTGGGTCGAGATGGAGTTATTACGGTTGAGGAATCAAAGTCGGCGGAGACCACCCTTGAAGTGGTGGAGGGGATGCAGTTCGATCGCGGATTTTTATCGCCCTACTTTGTAACTGATGCCGAAAAAATGGAAGTAGTTCTGGAAGAACCTTTTCTACTCATCACGGACTTTAAAATCAGCGCTATTCAGAGCTTGATTCCTCTTTTGCAGCAGGTTTTGCAGGTTGGTAAACCCCTCTTCATCATCGCCGAAGACCTGGAGGGAGAAGCGCTGGCCACCCTGGTGGTGAACAAGTTAAAGGGAGTTATCAAGGTGGCAGCAGTTAAGGCTCCAGCTTTTGGTGACAGGCGAAAAGAGATGCTACAGGATATTGCTGTGCTGACTGGCGGTCAGGTTATTTCCCAGGAGATCGGCATGAAACTCGAGAAGGTTACCCTGGACCTTCTGGGAAAAGCCGAGAAGGTGAAGGTTACCAAGGACAATACGGTCATCGTAGGAGGCAAAGGAAAACGAGAGGATATTCGGTCTCGAGCGGAACAGATTCGTGCCCAGATTGCCAAGACGACTTCAGATTATGATCGGGAAAAACTCCAGGAGCGATTGGCAAAATTGGTTGGGGGTGTGGCGGTCATCCGGGTTGGTGCTCCAACTGAAGTAGAACTGAAAGAGAAGAAACACCGGGTTGAAGATGCTCTTTCCGCAACTCGAGCAGCTGTAGAAGAAGGCATTGTTCCTGGAGGAGGTGCGACGCTTGTTCACGTGGCCAACCAGCTCGAACTTCGGGAATTACCGGAGGAAGAAAGAGTTGGGGCAGAAATCGTGCGCAGGGCCATGGAAGAGCCTGCTCGAAGGATTGCCGAGAACGCCGGGTATAATGGTGCGCTGATCGTCGAAAAAATGAAGAAAGAGGGCGTGCGGGTGGGCTTTGATGTCTTACAAGGTCAGTTTGTGGATATGGTTGCCGCAGGAATTGTGGACCCCGCCAAAGTAACCAAAGCTGCCCTGCAACATGCGGTGAGTATTGCTTCGCTGGTTCTCACCACTCAGGTGCTGGTTGCAGAAGAAAAAGAGAAGAAAGAAAAGGAAGCTCAACAGTCCAGGTGAACGTTCTGCCCTGAGGACGATTCCCACTGCTGCCCTCAGGGCTTTTTCATTCTCACAGAGTTATGTTTGACCAATTCACCGGATTTTCTTTTTCTGGTTGGTTTGAGATTGAAAAAGAGGAAGAGTATAATGCTAAAAAATCTTCCGGGTTGAAGGGTGAGTGGGATGGATTGCTGGTTTTTAGGAAAGGGCCGTCCAGCAAGGATGGCTTTTGGATTTGACGATGTTTCTCTGGTACCGGGTGAGGTTACCATCGACCCCAAGGATGTGGATGTTTCCACGATGATCGGGAGTGTTTCGCTTGGTATCCCCATCCTGGGCTCAGCGATGGATGGGGTCATCGATCCGGTAATGGCCAGAGAACTTGGAAAATTGGGAGGGTTGGGGGTACTCAATTTAGAAGGTTTATTTACTCGGTACCAGAACCCTTATGCACTTATTGAAGAGCTCATTGTTAAGCCTAAAGAAGAGATTGCCTTGTTTCTCCAACGTTTATATCAGGAGCCAGTCAAGGAAGAGCTGGTGGCCAGGTGTATCCAGGAGATTAAATCTCAGGGGGTGCTTGCCGCTGGGTCAGTGACGCCTTCCAGAGCTGAGACGATAGGAAATGTGGCCCTGGAAGCTGGTCTGGATGTTCTGGTCATTCAGTCAACGGTAACCACGCTGCGTTATGTTTCTTCGACGGCGAGAGAGTTGAATTTGGAGGATTTCTGCAAAAAAACAAAAGTTCCGGTTGTGGTTGGGAACTGTGCCACCTACGAGGTGGCTCTGGAGCTCATGAAGGCAGGGGTGGCAGGGGTGTTGGTCGGCATTGGTCCGGGAGCAGCCTGCACCACTCGAGCGGTGCTTGGAATCGGTGTACCTCAGATTACAGCCACTGTGGATGTGGCCTGCGCCAGAGAAGATTACTTTAAAGCAACCGGTCGCCGAGTGGCTGTCATTACTGATGGAGGAATGCGAGTCGGAGGAGATATTGCCAAAGCCATTGCCAGTGGAGCCGATGCAGTGATGATTGGAGCGCCGCTGGCCTGTGCGCAGGAAGCTCCGGGACGGGGGCACCACTGGGGGATGGCAACACCCGATCCGAATTTACCGAGGGGGACACTCGTTAAAGTGGGGATTAAAGGAACCCTCCGGGAGATTCTTTTTGGTCCGAGTCATCTCACCGATGGGACCATGAATCTGGTGGGGGCCCTGAGGACTTCCATGGGATCCTTGGGGGCAAAGGACATTCGTGCCATGCAGAACGTTGAAATTGTGATTTCTCCCAGTATCTGGAATGAAGGAAAGTTCCTGCAGAAGACACAGGGAGTAGGGATGGGGAGGTAACGTGGATAAAATCGTCATTCTCGACTACGGTTCTCAGTATACGCAACTCATTGCTCGGAGAATCCGTGAACTCCAGGTTTACTGTGAGATATGGCCCTATCATCTTGCTGGTCACGACCTTTATGATTCCGAAATTAAAGGAATTATTATTTCGGGCAGCCCGTACAGTGTTACAGACGAAAAGGCTCCTCGTTTAAAAGAAGAAGTCCTGGCTGTAGAGAAACCGATTTTGGGTATCTGCTATGGAATGCAGCTTCTGGTCAATACTCTGGGTGGGAAGGTGGTTCGTTCCCACAGCCGGGAGTACGGGAAGTCTTTGCTTTATGCGCTGGAAAAAAAGGGTATTTTTGAGAACCTGGGGAGCGAAATGGTCTGCTGGATGAGTCATGGAGATAGTGTAAAAGAATTACCCGAGGGATTCACTTGTGTGGCTCGGACGGATACCTGTGAATATGCTGCGGTAAGAGACCAGAAGGGCAGGATATGGGGGATTCAATTTCATCCTGAAGTTTCTCATACTCCTCTTGGTCAGGAAATCCTGGCGAACTTCGTCTTTAATATTTGTGGCTGCGCTGCTCAGTGGACCCCTGATTCCATCATCAAGCAGCAAATCCAGTGGATTCGGAGTGAGGTTGAGTCGGGCGAAGCGGTGTGTGCCTTGAGCGGTGGTGTTGATTCTGTCACTGCGGCGGTGCTCACATATCGGGCCATTGGAAACCGCCTGAATTGTATCTTTGTCAACAACGGTCTTTTGCGAAAGGGAGAATCTGAGCAGGTACTCTCGAATATGAGGGCACTTTTGGGGAAGGAACGGATTATTTATGTCGATGCCAGGGAACGTTTCTTGAAGGAATTAAGGGGAGTTCTGGATCCGGAGGAAAAGAGAAAAATCATCGGAAGGGTTTTTGTGGAGGTTTTTGAAGAGGAAGCAAAAAGGCTGGGAGAAGTCCAGTACCTTCTCCAGGGTACCACTTATCCCGATGTCATCGAAAGCGTTTCCGTGTGGGGACCTTCGGCGCGGATCAAAACACATCACAATGTTGGCGGATTGCCGGAGCATATGAAATTGACTCTTATTGAACCACTGAAGTTTCTTTTCAAAGACGAGGTAAGAAAACTGGCTCTGGAACTGGGCATTCCAGAGGAAATTGTCTGGAGGCAACCCTTTCCGGGTCCGGGATTGGCAGTGAGGATCGTTGGAGAGGTCACCGAGGAGCGGTTGGAAATTCTTCGGGACATGGATGCCATCATTAATCAGGAATTAGAGAAATCCCCCATTTATAAGAAATTATGGCAATCCTTTGGAGTGCTGGTTCCGGTGCGGAGTGTGGGTGTCATGGGGGATGAGAGGACCTATAAATATGTGGGGGTATTGAGAGCGGTAATGAGTGAAGATGGTATGACTGCTGACTGGGCTCGGATTTCCTATGATACCTTGGATCTCATTGCTCGTCGAGTGGTTAACGAAGTGGCGGGAATTGGACGCATGGTTTACGACATTACTTCCAAACCCCCGGCCACCATCGAATGGGAATAGCGGTAGGGAGGTTTTCGATGAGCGTCTGTATCGTGGTTGGTACACACTGGGGTGACGAGGGAAAAGGAAAGATTGTGGACTAC
>JABUEZ010000048.1 GCA_013314795.1 Candidatus Profundicultor aquiphilus
TGAAGGCGGAGGGTTTACGATTGTAGTAGACCGGAATCTGGCCCACGCCCCTGGGGAACGAAATGGGAAGTCGACCGGCGGGGTTATAGTCCCCAAAGAGGACTGCGGCGATGGCGTTTCCACCCTCTTCGCCGGGATACCAGGCCTCCAGAATGGCCGGAAGGTTTTCCGCTTCCCAGGCGAGGGACAGAGGCCGGCCGTTAACCAGAACCAGCACAATGGGTTTCCCGAGTTGGTGGAGTTCCTGCAGGAGTTCCCGCTGGATACCGGGAAGGAGTAAGTCACTGCGGTCGCTTCCTTCGCCAGAGATGGATTGTTTAAAGAGGCCGGCCCGTTCACCCATGACGGCGATGATAACCTCGGCTTTCCGGGCAACCTCTAACGCTTCGGCAAAACCTTCCCGAGAAGGATTAAGAAGGTCACAGCCCCGAGCATAGAGGACTTCGGTTCCCGAACTGACCCGGTTTTTGATCCCTTCGAGAACCGTAACGGTGGGAACGACTTCTTCCCAGACCGCTTCTTTGCCGCGCCAGGCCTGGACGCTGGGGATGTGGAGAGAATAGCTATAGTCTCCATGGAGGTTCAGACCTTGAGCCGCGTTGGGGCCAATTACTGCAATGGTTTTTAAATCTTTACGCAGGGGCAAAATACCATCGTTTTTGAGGAGCACCATGGATGCCTGGGCCACTTCCCGGGCAAGTTTCCGGTCGCTTTCGGTGTCCAGGGAACTTACCGCTATGTCGGGGTTCACGGAAAGCGTGCCCTCGAAAAGGCCGAGGAGGTATTTCACGGTGAGAACTCGCCGGACGGCTTCATCGAGGACTGCTTCACTGACCAGGCCCTCCCGGACGGCGTTAAGGAGGGGTTCCCCGTAACAGTCCACATCGGGGAGTTCGAGGTCAATTCCGGCCAGGAGCGCTTTTACGGCTGCCTCTTTGCTATTTTCCGCCACTCGATGAAATGTTACCAGCATGGGAATGGCCTCATAATCAGAAACCACGATGCCTTCAAAGCCCCACTCTTCCCGAAGGATTTTGGTGAGCAAAAACCAGGAGGCCGCACAGGGAATTCCGTCGATTTCATGATAGGCGTTCATCACCGACATGGCTTTGGCTTCCCGAATGGCCACCTCGAAGGGGAAAAGAAACACTTCACGGAGTTCCCGTTCCCCCACCCGGGCCGGGCCCAGGTTTCGGCCACCTTCGGAAATCCCGTAGGCGGTGAAGTGCTTGGCCGTGGCCACCACTCCCTCCCGGAGGTTTTCTCCCTGCAGACCCCGGATGTAGGCCGCACCCATCCGGGAGACGAGATACGGATCCTCTCCAAAGGTTTCCTCTGTTCTCCCCCAGCGGGGGTCCCGGGGGATGTCAAGGACCGGAGCCAATCCCTGGTGGATGCCAAAAGCCCGCATCTGCCGGCGGATTGCCGTGGTCACCTTTTCCACAAGATCCGGTGAGAAGGTGCTCCCCAAGCCAATGGCCTGAGGAAAGACCGTGGCCCTTTTCGCTAAAAGCCCGCTCAAGCACTCATCGTGGATCATGGCCGGAATTTTCAACCGGGTTTTGGTCTGCAGAAATTCCTGGATTCTGTTTCCCAGTTCGGCCGCTTCCCGGGGCTCAATCCCGGGATGCCCCACCAGGCGGGTGATTTGCCCAATTCCATGACGCAACAGTTCTTCGGCCTTCTCCGGCGAAAACCGGTTATTTTCCATCACCCGGTGGGCATGCACTGCACAGAGCTGGGCCACCTTTTCTTCCCGAGTCATCTGTTGAAGAAGGCGGTCAACTTCTTCAATAACACCCTTCATGGTCAAACCTCCTTTTTGGAAGCATATTTGTGACACCGCACGAGCACATCATTAAGAAGCACATTTTGGGGAACTTCTTTCACACATATTTCCCCCACTTCCGGGCATCTCCCGGCAAATTTACACCCTGCCCGGAGGTACTCTTCCCGCTCTTCACACACCACCACCCGTTCCTCCCGACGCTTTGAAGGATCCGGTTCGGGAATCGACTCCAGAAGAAGCCGGGTATAGGGATGTCGGGGGTTTCCCAACACTTTCTCCACCGGCCCTTCTTCCACGATATTCCCCCGAAACATCACGGCAATGCGGTCGCTCACATAATAAGCCGTGGCCAAGTCATGGGTGATGTAGAGGACACTCACCCCCAGGGTGTCGCACAGATTCCGGAAGAGATTCACAATGGACATCCGCAGCGACGCATCCACCATAGAAACCGGCTCATCGGCGAGAAGCAGAGAAGGGTTGGTCAAAAGGGCCCTGGCAATGGATGCCCGTTGCAACTGGCCTCCGGAGAATTCGCTGGGGTACTTTCCAGCAATTTCTGGAAAGGACAGCCCCACTGCCCGGAGTTTTTCTTCGATAACGTCCTGGGCGGTTTTCCCATTTTTCGCTAAATCAAAATTGTGAGCCGCTTCCAGAAAATACGACTCCACTTTGCGCAGGGGGTTAAAGGTCTCAAAGGGGTTCTGGAATACTGCCTGCACTTCCCGAAACCAGTTCTTTTGCCTCAGGAACTCCTGAACCGGTTTCCCACGGTAAATAATTTCGCCGCTGGTGGGATATTCAAATCCCAGAATGATTCTGGCAGTGGTGGTCTTCCCGCATCCACTCTCTCCGGCCAGGGTGAAAATCTGTCCTTCCTGAACGGTGAGCGAGACCTCATCCACCGCCCGGATGCGGAGCCGGGAGAATACACTCCCTACGGTAAAGATTTTGGTGAGATTGCGTACCTCAAGCAGTGCCATGGTTAACCTCCCTCAAAAAACAGGCCACGCGATGACCAGGGGTAACCTCAAGAAGTGGTGGTACTTCTTCCCGGCACCTGGCCAGCACATAGGGACAGCGGGGATGGAAAGGGCACCCTGGAGGAAGATGCAAAAGGGAGGGTGGATTTCCCGGGGCACTCTCCCGCACCCGTTTATCGCCAATGCGCGGGAGTGAGTGGATGAGAAACTGGGTATAAGGGTGAAGGGGCGAGGCAAAAACGTCGGGGGTATACCCCTCTTCGACGATTTTTCCAGCGTACATGATTCCCAGGCGCGTGGCAATCGTAGCATGGATACCCATATCATGCGTCACCAGCACAATCGTGTTCTGCAACTCCTTCTGGACCGCAGCCAAAAGCTGCAGCACCGCCCGTTGCGCCACCACATCCAAAGCCGTGGTGGGTTCATCGGCCAGAATCACCCTGGGCCGTAGAAGCGTGGCCAGAGCAATGGACACCCGCTGCCGCATTCCCCCCGAGAGCTGATGGGGATAGGCATCAAGAACTCTGGCAGAAAGACCCAGACTCTCCAGGTGTTTTTCGGCAAGAGCAAGTAAAGACTTCCGCATCGTCCCCGGAACATGGCTTTCCAGAAAGTCCATGAAGGTGGCCCGGAGTTTACTCACCGGATTGAAAATACTCATCGAGCCCTGGGGAACATAGGCGATGTAGGTAAAACGCATTTCCCGGCTTTTATGAAGAGGAAGGGACAGGGCATCGAGGTATTCTCCGTCCATCCGGTACAGAACCTTTCCCCCAAAGTGGCGGAGGGGTGGTTCAATATTGCCAAACATGGCCCGAAGCAAGGTTGTCTTTCCGCAACCACTCTCCCCGGCAATGCCATAGACCTCGTTCTCATGGATATCAAGACTCACCCCGTTCACTGCCTTTACCACTTTCCTAGTCCCCAAAACTTCCAGCACATAGAAGGTCTGTAAATCCTGCACGCGGAGAATGGCACTCATGTTTCCCGTACCCCTATGCGCTGAATCCGCATGCGCGGATCCAGGTACTCACTGACGCTCACCGAAAGCCAGTAGAGCGCCACCAGCAATACAATGGTGAGGACAATGGGAGTGAGGATCCACCACCAGTACCCCAGTAACATGGCCTGATAGGAGATAGCCCACTGAAGCATGGTTCCCAGAGTGGGAATCTCCAGACGCACCAGTCCCAGGATGGCAAGGACGATCTCCATCCCGATGGCCCAGGCGATGTTGCTGATGAGGGTGGAAAAAATGAGGGGGATGGTAAAGGGGAGATATTCTTTGGTCACCAGACTCATCGTCCCGTTGCCCGAAAGAATCGAAGTCTGGGTGAATTCCCGTTCCCGAAGACTTAAAATTTGAGACCGTATGGTCCGGGCATCCCAGGCCCAGCCAAAGAACGCCAGAAGCAATCCGGTATTAACGATGGTCATCGCATCCCGCAAAAGCATGGCCACCATCACCAGAATGAGAAACAAGGGAATCACCAGAAGCCCATCGGCAACGCCCATGAGGACCCGGTCAGCGAGCCCCCCTTTATAACCGGCCAGAAATCCCACCAGCACCGCCACCACCCGGGAAAGGAATCCCGCAATGAGCGCCACAATCAGGGAATTCCGGATGGCAAAGGTGGCCTCCCAGAAAACATCCTGACCCTTGGAGTTGGTCCCCAGAATATGTTCGCGGGAAGGAGCAAGGTCCCGCGGAACCTGAAGCCATCGCACCGGGTCATAGGGAGAAAAGAAAGAAAGGAAAGCCAGAATCGCCAAAACCACAAGAAAAATGAAACCCACTGCAAATCGATAATCCCGAAAAAGTTCCCGCAGGATTTCCATGGTTCTCACCTATCGATGTCGGATTCGTGGATCAAGAAGGGGATACAGAAGATCCAGGACAAGCACCGCCGTGGTAATGGTAAAGATGGAAAGGACCGTAATGCCCATCACCAGGTTATAATCGCCTCGAGTCACCCCCCGGTAGAGCAAAAGCCCCATCCCCGGATAGGAAAAAACCATTTCCACCATGAGCACCCCGCTAAAAACCTGGCCCAGAACAAGCGCTAACTGGGTAACCTGGGGAAGCATGGCATTCCGCATCACATAGCGGGAGATCAGAATCCGTTCCTTGACTCCTCCAGCACTGGCATACTGGACGAAATCCTCCCGCTTTATATTCTGAACGAGAAGCTTCATCTGCTGGAACCAGGCTGCCCCGCCCAGGATAACCAGAGTCAATGCCGGGAGGAACGAATACCGGAGCACCGTCATGACAAAACGAAGGTTGAACACCGCTTTTCTTCCCAACATCAATCCCCCCGCCGGAAAGATGGCCCACAGATAGGCAAAAAGAATGAGAAGAATCACGCCAAAAATATAATGGGGAATGGGACGGATCAACATAATGACGGCGTCCAGGACCTTGGACCAGCGTTTCTGAGAGAAATAACCGGCCACCCCTCCCAGGATGTTTCCCAGAATCCAGGCCAGAATGGTTGACGTGGCAAAAAGACCAATCGTCCAGGGTAAGTAGATACGCAGGAGCATCGATACCGGGGCAGGAAACTGAAAGAGAGAGGGACCAAAATCAAGACTAAAGATCCGCTTCCACATGGTCAGGTACTGTTCCCCAAGGGTTCCCTTCAGACCGTAGAGTTCCCTCAGGCTCTCCATGAGGCTTTTTACGGCCACCGGGTCCAAGGAGGCACCCTGCGTTTGAATCTGAGCAATCACCTCCAAAACCGGGTCTTGACCAGTAAGGCGGGGAATCAAAAACACCGCGGTAATCCCAAAAAAAATCACCAGCACATACTGGATGAGCCTTGGAATAAGGTAATCTCGCACGAATCGCATGGTTATTTCTCCTTAGAGGGCCCCCGGAGGGGGCCCTCACACTCCCTTATTGTTTTTTCGGCTGCAGGAAGGGAAGCATGTACTTAAAGTTCGGCCAGTGTTGATACGGCTGGGAGTAGGGATTTTCGGCTCCAGGGTAGTTGGTCCAGTAATACTCATCCCAGGCTACGGCACCACAGTACCCATAGGTGGGAATGGTGGGCATATCCTCCACCACCACCTTCAAGGCTTCGATACCGAGAAGTCGAGTCCCTTCAATGTCAGCGAACGGGTCGGTCACCTGCATTTTGTCGATAATGGCGTCGAGTTTGGGATTGGCCCAGCGCGCCGCCATACCCGGTCCCAGGGCCACCGGCTTACCGATAGGGGTCAAAAGACTGGAATGCCAGACGTTAAAGGTTCGGGAAAGGTCCACTCCCGCTCCCCAGGGTTCTCCTGCAGGCCACTGGTCGCAGACTTCGAATTCTCCGTTTAAAATCAGGGATTCCCGAGCCTCGGTGGGAGACAAGTTCACGTCGATACCGAACTTCCTCCACGCTTCGGCCACAGCGGTGGCATTTCGCAAAGGATGGCTGGCAACGTTCACGTCAGCGACAATGTTAATTTTCCAGGGGGAACCGTCGGGCAAACGCCATTTCCCATCGTCACCCCTGGTAAAGCCGTTCTTTTTCAGGAGTTTCTCGGCCACATCCGGGGCGTACTTCCACCACCCCAGACCGAAGAGATCTCGAATTGCTTCGGGGTCTTCGGGGACAGCATACCCTCTCTTTTTGGCCGCTTCCGCCAGCTTCAACGGCACTTCGGGGTCATAGGGCTTAAATTTCTCCCCATTCCCAAGGTCCAGCTCAAAGTTCTTGAGCCAGTCTTCCATGGGGATAAAGAAAGCCTCCTTATAGGCCGGTACAGGTGGAAGATGCAGAGCGCTCACCGGGGCCATGAGGTCAAAGGCAATGGCCATGTAGTCCACGATGTCGATGGCCAGAGTCAGGGCCCACCGTACCTCCCGGTTATCGTACGGTTTCACCATGTTGTTGAACATGATTCCCGTAATGCAGGGGTCAATGTTAACCACCCAGGGCCACTCTTTCCGCCAGGCCCGCACAGTGTTACCCTTTTCCAGCACGGCCCGCAGGCCTTCCAGGGTGTGCTGCGCCATATCGAGTTCATGCCGCAACTGAGCCAGAATCCTTGCTTCGGCGCTTTCAAAAGCCTGGAAAAGGACGTACTTGGGCTGGGGTTTCCCGTACAGGATTCCCGTAGGAGTCTTATCCCAATCTTCCCGCCGCTCCCACAGAGTCCAGAACCCTGCCGGATCATAGTCATAGAGCACATATGGGCCGCTACTCACCGGAGGATTGAATTCAAAGGTGACGGGGTCTACCTTCTCAAAGACGTGTTTCGGCATAATGCGCAGGCATCCCCACCGATCCAGGAAATTGGTATGGAAACGGGAATTGGGTTTCTTCAGTTCAACGACAGCAGTGTGGTCATCAGTCTTATACGCTTTGCTCACGAACTCGGCCATCGGACCATGATAGGGTAAGTTGCCATTCTGGGCATGAAGGTCAATGGTGAAAACCACATCGTCAGCAGTAATGGGTACTCCATCACTCCAGGTAATCCCTTCCCGGAGTTTGACCGTCATCTGCGTGAAGTCCTGATTATAAATGGGCATCTCGGAAGCTAAACCAGGGATGATTTCACCGGTAGCATAATCGACCGTCCAGAGCGGCTCCATGGCCAGTTGCTGCAGTCCCCGGTCCTGCCAGCGCCAGCCAGCCCAGAGGTTAAAGTTACTTGGTGTCCCGACCCGGCCCGTGAGTTGATCCACGATGAGGGTTTCTTCCCGGGGAATCCCCCCTGGAAGCTCCGCAAACGCACTCAAGGTCACCAAAAAACACAGACTCAAAATTCCCACAACCAGAATCCATTTCCCTCGCATAATACTCCACCTCCTCAAATTTTGATGATACTCAACTCCTCATCCTATCAACCGACACGGCAAAACGACCTTTTTCACTTCACCTCCTTTGATCTGCTCCATGAGAATCGTGGCTGCGATTTTACCCACCTCACCCAGTGGCTGCTCCACAGTGGGCAAAGGTGGATCGGTGTACTTGACCGCTTCAATCCCGTCAAAACCCACGATGGCCACATCCTGCGGCACCCGGATTCCCCGTTCCTTGGCCACCTGCAAAGCGCCAATGGCCATTTTGTCATTCCCGGCAAAGATTGCGGTGGGAAAAGGACGAACACTGAGCAACGCTTCCATCGCAACTCTTCCGCTGGCCCGGCGAAAATTTCCTTCCACGATATATTCCTTCTTGAGGGGAACATCGTGCTCAAGCAGGGTATCGACATAAGCTCGGTATCGTTCTTCGGCATGGCGATGTTCCTTCGGCCCACGAATATGGGCAATCAAGCGATGCCCTCTCCGAATGAGGTACTTCACCGCTTCCCTTGCTCCTCCGTAATGGTCAATATCGACAAAGCTCACCCCTTCTTCTTCGAGGCGCTGGTTGACGATGACAAAGGGGAAATGTTCCCGCACCAGGTCGCTCACTTCCGGATACGAGATGGGCCAGTGAGAAAGGATGACGAGCCCCTCAAAGAGGCGATTATGCGCAATATTGAGGAGTGCTTCGCGCTTATCAAGAGGATGGCCATTATAGAACTCTCCTTTCACCACCATCTGGAGATAATAACCATGCGAGGAGATGGCCGAAAGCAGGCTATTGATGAGTTCCCCGTAGAAAGCAGAGAATTTATTCTGTTCCTTGATAAAAGCACAGAGCAAGACCGTGTTGGTCTTTCCCTTGATGAGGTTCCGAGCCAGGATATTGGGCCGATACCCCAGTTTTTCGGCCGCTTCGAGAACTTTGCGCCGTGTCTCTTCCGCAACCTGCCCTTTATTGCTCAAAACCAGCGACACCGTGGCCGGGGATACGCCCGCCAGACGGGCCACGTCTTTGATGGTGATGGCCAAGATTGGCTCCTTCCCTAAAACGATTTAATCTCCAGCCATGATTTTATAACGCCCCATATTAATAAGTCAATAATGGAAACAAAAATTGAAAAAATTGATTAGCATAAATCGATTTATATTCCAGATCTGCGAAAACAATGGATTCAAAGTGGTCGCATGTGATCCGGCATTAGCGGAGAAAACGGATCCCGGTGATGGTGGTCTCAATCCAGCCCCTGGACGCTTCATAATCGGATGCCGGAACCACAATAACCATACAAACCGGAGTACTTGGATAAAAGGATGTCGGTAGAGGATATAGAACCATAACCATGGCGTACTCCTCGTTTTTGTCCAGAAAGGTATAGAGGTACACCTGGGCCTCTCTCCCACTCACAGTAAGGGTGGTTTGGCCTTGCAACACCTTTCCACCGGCGAGAATCTGGGTGATGGATTCCAGGCTCCCCTGAGAGGTAAATTCAAAAAGGTAAATTACCCCTTTCCCCGGACCGGCAAAAATTATTCCCTCCTGACAGGAACCCTTTTCCTTTGTTCCCGGGGGAAGCACAACCTCGAAGAATCCTTCCGGGTCCCCATAGTACCCTGGAGGAGGCGATTTTTCTGGAGCTACCACCGAAGCAGTAGAACCCTCACCCGGCAAAAACCTGTAAAAGGAAGTGATCTCAAACCAGAAATCCTGCGGATCAGAATCCATACGTGTCTTCCCTCGAAAATGTTCGAATACCTTCCCGTCTTTTTCCACCACCTCGTGGATTTCCTCCTGAAATCCCAGAATAGCAAGGAAAAGGGTCGCCTCATCAGGGTTGATGGCCACTTTTGCCTTCTCCGGATTGCTTCCCTCTCCCGAACGGATAAAGGCATCAAAAAGCGCAAAGGCAACCTGGCTGTGGAATTCCTGTTTGGCGGTATCCCCCATCGTTCCGTAGGCATCTGCCAAAAGATTATGCGTGGTAACTCGCAAATAATCCTTCTCCAGAATTTCGTTACCCAGTCGTATGGCTTCTTCGGGTTTTTTCTCCTCAAGGGCCGTTAAAAGGGCGGTTTCCTTTTGCTCAAGCTCGGCAAAATTCCGGTGTCGTTTCTCATCGGGGAGCTCAATAAATAACCTCCGTAACCGCGCAAAATCGATGCCGGTATCACCGCTTTTTAATCGAGCAAGCCACGTTTCATAGTCTCCGGGAGAACACCGCCCCACCGGGGAAACGAAAAGACTAAAGACCACCACCACAGCAAAGGAGAAAAGCAGGACACGACCGCACACGGCAGAACCCCTCCTTTCTCAACATTTCACAGTGGGTCCAGGTAGACCTACCGGGAAACCGGATGAGCCTCCCCAAAGCCCACCCTCAAAGGTACTGTATCACCGATGGCAAGAAAAGGCAAAAGCTTCAACCCCAGGAAGCGCATTCGAACAAAAATTTGCTTTTTTGCCCACAGTACGGTATAATAAGCGGCAAAAGTTTTTTGGGGGAAGGATACTTCTTTGGCCGTTCAGAGTCTGGATCAAATTAAAGAATGGGTCAACCTCATTATCGGAAAAGAAGTCCTCGTGGAGGTCAACAAAGGGCGGAAGAAAACCATTGTAAGAAAAGGCGTCGTCGAAAACACCTACCCGTTTTTTTTCACGTTGCGTGTGGATGTGGATGGGTCGTGCCAGCGCATCTCCTTTAATTACGTCGATATCCTGACCAAGACTGTAGAACTGGAGATTTTATAGGTAGCTTCTCGCGTCCGCTTGTGTGATTCTTCCTTGAGGTTGGGTATTTTTCACTCTTTTTTCGGTCTCTTCCTTTTTTGCCCCGTTTTCCGTACAATTCCGGTATATGATGAAGAAATGTCATGATTTCCCGTACGGACTGAGCCTCAAAGAGGCGATGTGCTTACAAGAAAAAATGCAATCCCTGGTGGAGTTTGATTTTCCCTATCGGGAAGAGGAAGGTTCACCTGGTTGCCGGAGTGGACGTGTCCTACGATCGGGAGGGGGTTTA
>JABUEZ010000049.1 GCA_013314795.1 Candidatus Profundicultor aquiphilus
CCAGTCAGGAGGTCTCTGCCTCCACCGAGGAACAGAGTGCGTCTTTGGAGGAGATTGCCTCCGCCAGTGAGTCCCTGGCCAAACTGGCCCAGGAATTGCAGAATACTGTGAGTCAGTTTAGGATATAAAAGAGAAACCAACTCACCCTACTCGAGCTGTCAGGGTAGGGTGAGTTTTTCAAGAGAACCTTCAAAGTTATAACTTCAAAAACATATTTTTCAAGAGAGTCCCCAAGTCAAGGATATGATATAATAGCTATTCGCGGAAATGAGAGCCCTCAAGCATTTCTGAGGTATCATTTCTACTCCAAAAGCAGAGTTACATTGGCAAGAAGAGGAAAAACTATGGAAAGAATCTTTTACGAACTGAAGGAAGCACTCTCGCAACCGGGGTGCCCTCTCTGTAGTCTCGAGAAAGATGCCGAAAGACGCTATTTTGACACCCTTTTTTATGAGCTCGTCAACGATCCGGCAACTCGCCAGAAAATTCTTCGGGGTGGCGGTTTTTGTCCCACCCACACGGCGTTAATCTTTGAAGAACGAAATTCTATCTTGGGTATTGCCATCATCTACTGGGACCTCCTCGGGCATTATTTTGATGATGAGAACATCCCCTTATCCTGTCCCCTCTGTCAGACCCTGAAAGAGAAAGAACAGCATCTCTTAAGCATTCTGCAGAAACGATGGACAGAACTGAAACCTCTCTGGGGGGAACGAACGTTTTTCTGCACCCGTCACCTCCAAACTCTTCAGAACGGGGATACATTAAAGGAAGAGATTATGGCGCTTACCCAGAAGTCCCTACACACCATTCAGCAACACCTTTCTGCATTGATCGAAAAGTTCGACTATCGGAAATCACACCTCCCCCTTCAGGAAAAGGAAACCCTATCCTGGCAGGAAGCCCTGGAATTTTTTGCCGGAAAAACTCTGAAAAAAGAAAGGAAATGAAGGAGCGTAACAAATGAGAGATGTACTTTTGGTTGGTTTCGGTGGTGCCATCGGGGCATTACTTCGCTTTATCATCGGGGGCATAATTCAAAAAAACACTCTAACTTTTCCTCTAAGCACTTTCGTCATTAACGTAGTAGGGAGTTTCTTTTTGAGCCTTCTCATGTACTCGGCCGAATATGGAGGTCTGGTGAGCCGGGAAATCCGTATTTTCTTTGCCGTCGGGGTTCTGGGAGCGTTTACTACGTTTTCGTCTCTCGAATACGAATCGTTGCGACTTCTCGAAGTGGGGGAATACTTCCTCTTTCTCCTGGACCTTTTGGGAAATGTGATTTTTGGGTTTGGGGCGTGTCTTTCTGGTAAAATAGTGGCAACTATTATCTGGAGATGAAACGATGAAAAGAGAAGAAGAAGCGGTACTTTTGCGTATCTTTATCGGTGAACATGACCGATACAGAGGAAAGCCACTTTACCAGTACCTGGTGGAAGTGTTTCGCCGGGAAGGACTGAGCGGCGCAACCGTTTTTCGGGGAATCGCCGGATTCGGGAAAAACAGCATTCTTCAGAGTACTTCTATTCTCCGCCTTTCCACCGATTTGCCCATTGTGATCGAAGTGGTTGACAAAAGAGAAAAAATCGAGAAGATCAAACCCATCCTCGATGAAGCCGTAACAGAGGGACTGGTCACCGAAGAAAAAGTACGAATCATCCTCTACGAAGGGAATTCTCACCAAAACGGCACTACTATGGAGGAAGAGTATCGCTAATGCTTTTGCTTCAGAAAATCGGTGGGGCACTCCTTGAGCCCCCCGGAATTTTTCTCCTTGGGTTCCTCATCCTTTTGCTGGAACCACGGAGAGTCAAAAAGTACGGGTTTCCTGTTCTCCTGGCACTGATGTATCTTTTCTCCACCGGGCTTGGTGCAAGACTCCTTTACCCATATTTCGATTTCCCATATCAACCTGTAACCACACAACCTGAAGCCATCGTTATTCTGGGAGGGGGAACGCTTTTTGACCAAAAAACCGGAACGCAAACCCTCCATCCCGTTTCAGCCATGCGCCTTCTACAAGGCTACTTTCTCTTTCAGAAGGAACACTTACCCTGCGTGGTGAGCGGTGGAACACTATGGGGAAAAGAACCACGTGGCGAAGGGGAACTCATGCAGGAAATGCTTCTCGGTCTGGGGGTTCCGGCGGAAAAAATCATCGTGGAAAATCGCGCCCGGACCACCTGGGAAAACGCCCAGTTTGTGGTTCCACTTTTAAAGGAACGTGGTATCACCACGTTCTACCTCGTTTCCTCACAAACTCATCTGCGCCGAGCGGTGTTTGCCTTCACCCGCTTTTATCCTGAAAGTCAGATTATTCCGGTACCCGCACATCCGGTGTTTGACCGAAAACCCCTCACCCTGGAAGATTTTTTACCCTCCCTGGAGGCATTATCCGTGTCCTCAGCTTTTTTCCACGAATGGTGGGGATTACTCTTCTATCGCCTCATGAAGCCGCCGAAGCGCCACACTGGCCCTCTCCCGTAGTACCCACTGTGCTCTGTTATCGAAGGGAGTCTCACCGATATTGACAATCACAAGATGCGGTGCATAGGTAGGCAAAAAATTGGCCGGGGAAACCTGAAGGCTTGAACCGATAACAAGCAGTGGATATCGATGCGAAAGAAGCACCGCTTCTTCAAAACAGGGTGGAAGCGTATCCCCGAAGAGGACCACATCCGGACGCAGGATTCCACCACATTCACATCGTGGGGGGATTTCCCCCTGATTGGTTTTCTCCACCAGCACCTCGATTGGCACACTCCGCCCACAGCGCAGGCAAGACCCCGAACGAAGGTGGCCATGAATTTCCATCACGTTCTTGGAACCAGCCTTGGTATGGAGGCTATCGATATTCTGTGTGACCACGCCAACGATCCACCCTCGTCTTTCCCACTCGGCAAGAACCAAATGCGCTTCGTTGGGCTGTGCTTCATGAAAGGAGAGGAGAACCTTCAAACCCACCCCGTAGAACACTTCCGGTTTGGAAAAGAGGACTTCCCGTGAGAGAATTTCCATGGGGTCATATCTGGCCCACAGACCTGAAGAAGGTGTCCGAAAATCGGGAATACCACTTTCCGTGGAAATACCCGCCCCGGTCAGAACCAACCAGGGGGCATGTTCCCGGAAAAACCGCGCAACATCACGAATGAGATGCTCATCCATGAAAGAGAGGAAATTTACCGCTTCCTTTTCGCTTCCTGACAACGCTTTAAATCAGAAAGCTTCTCCTGACTCTGTTTCAGGAAACGACTCATTTTCTGTTCAAAGTTGGCTCGACTCTTCTCAAGCTTTGCTTCGTATTCTTTGTCCTCATCGATTCGTTTAATGGAAAAATCAATTTTCCCATCAGGCGCAACCCGAATCACCTTGACCTTAACCCGGTCATTCACTTTCAGGTAATCGTTGATGTCTTTCACAAAGTGGTTGGCAATTTCGGAAATATGCACCAGACCTTTGCTTCCGTCGTCAAGCTCGATAAAAGCTCCAAACTTGGTGATCCCGACGACCTTGCCCTCAACAATGCTATCCACTTCAACCATGAATACCGCACGATCCTCCCTTTCAAAAAATTGAGTTTATTATATAGAAGAAGGCCAAATGGTGTCAATACGAACATCTTTCCCCCTCCAACTTGTGGTGGTAAAATGCTTTTGAGGAGGGAAGAATATGTTCACTTCCATTCTGAAAAGAACCTCGTGCCTATTTACCGGGATTTTTGCTTTTCTGGTTCTTCTTGGGTTTCCTTCTGTTTTTGGGCAAGAAACAGGATTCTTTCAAATTCTCTACCAATGGGAACCACTGCAGGAATCCGACGGAGTGCCACGCATCATCGCCAACGCCTCCCACACCCCCACCAGTGGCCCTTTTCAGGATGGAAACCTTCTCGCTTTTGTAGTGCGGAAGAACGTTCTTGTGGTGGTTGACTGTGCGACTCAAAAGGTTATCCGCGAGAAGGCATTTCCTGAACAGTGCATCCTTCATGGTCTACATGAGGGATATGTCTTTTACTACACCGGCGAAGCCGTAGACACGCGGGCACTTTCCCTTGAAACACAAAAAGAGAAGGTATTCCCCGGAAATCTGGTCCTGGTTGCCGAGGATGGATTTCTGGTAACTGAAGAAAAGGGCATTCTTCACGTCTTCGACATAGAGACGGAAGAATGCATCTTCAGTGAGCCCGTCCCTGGAGGAGTACAGCCAGTCATCACCTTTGGGAACGTAATCTTTGTGCCTACCCAGGATGCGCAACGGAACTTCAGCGGATATCTCGGTTTTGTTCCTCAGGACCGCAAATACTTCCCCATTGCCCATCTTTCCCCGGGAGCGCGGTTTTCTTTTCCCGAACGAAGTGGTTACACCTGGGAGAGCCGGAATTCCATTCCGAGCGCATTCCTCCCCATTCTTTACCAGGATGGAGACGCGGTGTTCCTGGAATTCCTCGATGAAGCCGGTGAAATGGTACAACGGTTCCCCCTTCTAGATATTGTCCCCGCCCCACGTATTGCTCCTTCACCGCTTCACTTTTTCGATGCATTTTCTGGCAAGATGCTCCTCGCTATTGAGGATGAAACCGAGACATTCCATTTTTTCATTGCCGATACCAAAGAACCACCAATTTCCCTGGGCCAATTTACGCCTCGTGGCAAAACCACGCTCTACGGTGCTTTCCTGGATGATGGCACCGTGGTCATCATCGAGGAAAAAGGTCCTGAGGAAACCGTTCTCCATGCATTTTCCCCTGATGGAAAGCGAATCGCCGAAAAAACCCTCTGGCCCCCGGGACTGAGCGCAAAAAGTTGCCAGGTAGTGGGCGGAAAAGAACTCCTTGTCACCCAGGGCCATCTCCTCCTGCGCTATACCCTTCCTGCGGGAGAACTCAGCGGGGTCTTTGTCTTCCCCGAAGGATATGATCCGAGTGAAAGAGTCCTCGTTCTCAGGGATCAGGGATTCACTTTCCTCAGTAACCGCTTTGAACGGGACGAAGGAATCAAAAACCCGGCGCTGGTCGCTTTTGATATTTCTGGCCCGGGCTGGCCATTCCCCATAGAACTTGTAGACGTGTCTCCTCATGGGGAAAGTCTCTTTCAGGTTTTCGAAGATTTGCCCACCGAACTTCGTTTTCGCACCCTCCCGGAACTCGAGAAACTCCTCTCGGTAAGTGTGGAAGAGGTCTCTATCACCAAAGAGGAAGAACGCTTTACCTTTACCTGGCTCACCCCCAAACTCCAGGATAGCACCCCCAAGGTGACCATGGTCATCGCTTCCTTAGGACCGGCCCAAAGAACTTTCTCCATGACCGTTATCCCCTTTCCCAATCCTCTCTACCTTGAAGTTCAGACTTACCCTGAAGGGGAATACCTCGTGGCCAACTGGACGCTCAGGAACAACGCTCTGATGGATATCGACGATTTGCTTTTCAACCTTGAAACCACGAACCTCCAATTCGTTAGTGGTGATCCATTACCAGAACGGATTGCCGAAAAAGAAGTAATCCATGGAAAAATCTTTTTCAAATACCTCCCGAGCACACCAGAGTGCCAACCCCTGTGGAATGGCTATACCTTTTCGGCTTCTGGCACACTCCGGGTCACCTCCCGTCGTGGCACTGCTGAGGCTTCCTTTGATGCCTCGTACGCCGTGCACCCGGAATATGCCTTTGAAATCCAGATCCAGCGGGATCCTGAGCGACCATGGTCGTACCTCTTTGCTGACGATATCCTCCGGCACCTCCAGGTCTTCGATGCCACTGGAAACAATATTACCGGGAATCTCACCCTGGAAAAACGGGACGACTATGTGGTGCGGATACAGGGAGTCGCCCCTGGGTTTCCCAGTGTACCCCTTCCACTTCACCTTACCTGGGAACAGGGCTGGCGGGTCTTCGAATTCCAGGCCAGGTTGGGAAGCCCCAAAGAACGGGTCATTGCCCCACCCCTTCGAGGAAGTTGGGATATCTCGCTTGCTTTTCCCGAAAATACCGTCCAGCAGATAAGAGAATCCTGGAGATTCACCCCACCCCGGTTCACCCTGACTCTCCCACCTAACACCCATCCGGTAGCAGACTTTTTCATTTCTGAAGACGAAATACACTATTTCAGGAACGTAGCGTTTGATGGAAGTGCTTCCTCCGACCCCGATGGGGTGATCATCAAGTACGAGTGGTCCTGGCCCGGTTCGACCCCGATTGAGGCCCGGGAATTCGCCAGTGCCTTTTCCACTCCCCAGGTCATACCGGTGACCCTCAGGGTTACCGATGACCGTTTTCAGGAGGCAAGCATCACCAAGGAAGTGGCTGTGGACCAGGAACGAGCTATTGGTGGCAGGCGCCTCACCATTCCCCCAGCGTTTGCGCGACAGAATGCCGCTACTTATCAGGTGGAAGTCGTGACTGGGGACCGGGAGAACGCCGGCACCGATGCCCAGGTATTTCTGGCCCTCTATGAGTCCAAGGAGCGAGAAGGAGTGCGCTGCGGTTCCGGGGTGATGCGGCTTTTCCACGATGGTAACCCCTTTGAGCGGGGACAGCGGGATACTTTTTCGGTTACCGGACGGGAAATCAAGGACCTTGACCACATCGTTCTCCTCCATGACAATTCCGGAAATAAACCCGGCTGGTTTGTGGTAGGGCTCACGGTGAGAGATACCCGGCGGGGCAAGGAGTGGGTTTTCCTTCCCAATCGGTGGCTGGCTCTTGATACAGGGGATAGAAAAACCTACGGAAAGTTCACCCCGGTAACGAACCTTTACCCTGCTGGCATTTTTGCAGAAGGTGAGCGAAAATCCTTTAACCTCATCGAAGCAAGCGACACGGTTTCCATCCTTCCGACAACGTGTAGCCATTTTTACTTCACCTGTCTCGATGGCCAGAGGGACATGGAAGTGTTCCGCCAGGATGGTCGCTTCCTGGGTCGGCAACCGGCCAATCCTTCCTGGGGGAAACGAGAGCCACCGTACCTTCCTGAAAGTGAATGGGGAGTGGTCTTTGAGGCCGTCAATCTCACCCGTCCGGAACGGTTTCTCATCCGAACCCAAAAGGGGGGAGAAAGACGGGAGAAAACCATCTGGGTTTTCCCGTCAAACTGGGCCAATTATAAAAAAGAGGCTCTCCAGGCGGTGGTTTTATCCGCTCTCAAAGGAAAAACCGAGGTATTCCTATGCGGAAAAACGGTCCGAGAATATTTAGCGGGGCTCCAAACCAATTTTGTGAATGCTTCCCTACCGGTGATTGATTATGGAGTAAACGCTTTCTCCATTTTCGGTGTTTCCCCGGATGATTACCTTACTGATGCCCTTTCTGAAGGCGTTGAGGATTACCTCGAAAACCAGGAAAGCCTTATTCAGCAACTTGGTTTTACCCTGGAACTGGCCTCGAGCACCGTGGAGCTCCTCAGCTACCTTTATGACGCGCTCAACTGGTCGTTTAAGTTGCCCGGGGTGGTGTCAAGTTCAATCGCGCAAGTGTACAAAGTCGTTCTCCTCCATGAACTCGGTGAAAGCGATCCAACCCTTTGGCAGATAGCCCTCCTCCTGGAGCGGAGTAAAATTCTGGTAGAGGAAATCATCGGCTGTTTGGAATCTAATAATCCTGCCTCCTGTGCCGAAAAACTCTCCATCTTGAAGACCATCACCGTGGGAAACCGCCCCTTGAGCCCCACCCTTTCTGACCATACCATCAATTACGGAGCACTGGGAGTCATTACTGACTGTGAGCCTGGAAGGCCTGATTATCCACTGGCCATCCTCCTCTCTATTGCCACAAGCAGCGTCAAATACTGGCGAAAGAACGGCCACTCCATCTATAGAGATGATCCCTATCTTAATATCCTTTCTCATGACCCGGTTACCGACACCAACGCTGCTCTTGATGTCTACGAACCGCTCCTTCAGACCATCATCCAGACCGGAAGTATTCTCATCAACGTATGTCTTCTCAGCGGAACATAGCCTTTTTCCCGGGAAATCCTACCCACGTTGATACGCCTCTGGGTAAAACTTCTTATACGGCAATGACCCGGATACCGGTCATCTCACAAAAATCAAGGATAGCCGGGTAAAGCTCTTCTCCATACCCCAGGCATGCATACTCATTCGTCCAGTATTCGATGAGTTTCAATATATCTCCATGGACATGCACAAACCCATGGGGCCAGAAGGGAATCCCACACTCCCGAAGCCTCTCTGGCACTTCTTCCGGTGACGGCTCAAAAATCGAGACCCGAGCACAAACCATGATAAACTCCCCAGAGATCCGCCCCAGGCGAGCCAAGATCCCTTCACCCACCTTGCAAATGGCCCGTACAGCTAACCCCCCGGCTTGCCCTTCGGTGGGAATCCCATGCTGGCTGAATCCCGCCGGACCGACTTTCCCCGCCAGAGATGGGGGTATGGCACCATCACCGATGATTTTTATTTCCTTTGTGGCCACATCGATATGCTGAAGATCGCCATAATAGACCCGCTCTCTACTCAACTTGGTCAAAAGGAAAGTGGTGAGGGCGGTGTTGAAGTCACCGAGAGTCGAGGTAGGCACTCCATCCTCAAGCATCATGGACTGAGCAAAGCAGGTGGTGGCATAGAAATCTCCCAAACCGGGGAACGATTGAATGGTGTAGAAATTCCATTTTTCCCGTTCCACGATTTTTTTGATGGCAAGATACAGTCGTATAGAGCGTTCATTGGGAAGGGTCATTTCTGGAAGTGTTCCAAAGAGAGCTTTGATTCGTGGTTTGAGGGCCTCGAGTTCTTCTTCGGTTACTGTTTCTGCCTCCCGGATGAGCTCCATCGTATCCCGCGTATCGATATCCACCCCGAACATCCGCATCCACTGGGAAGGATCTGCCACCCCCACCGTCTGCCCCATACCCCGCCCCCCAAAGGCACCCACCGTGGACATGTTGAGGCAGTTTTTAAGATGTACCGCCTGACAGTAACTCAGGATCGTGGACACAGTGTTCGGATCGCTCGAAGCCCCATAGACAA
Organism: Candidatus Profundicultor aquiphilus; assembly: GCA_013314795.1. Lineage (GTDB taxonomy): Bacteria > Atribacterota > Atribacteria > Atribacterales > Caldatribacteriaceae > Profundicultor > Profundicultor aquiphilus. The sequence goes on from JABUEZ010000049.1 coordinate 8,983, forward strand.
ATTTATGGGGAATCCCCACTTCAAGCATGGCCCCATGCATGACCAGACCCCCCACCGTCCGCCACCCCTGCGAACCTGGATGAGTCCAGAGAAGCACCCCTTTCCCGGTGAGGGCATAATCCCGCACTGCAGCAATAATGTGCGCCGCCCATACCCAGGTACCGGAGAAGAGAATCACCCCATCAATATCGTCCTCATGCTTCATCTTCCGCAGGACCACTCGAGCTTCGTCTTTGGTGGCCACCACCACATTATGCTCCACGATTTCCACGCCATTTGCCTGCAGAGCCTCTTTGGCCGAAGCAATGATGGCCTCATCGATAAACGGCTTTCCCAGAGGGTCCTGCAATCCATCTTTGTGGACTCCAAAAACGATAAATCCAAACTTGGGGGTAATCATCATTTCCTCCTCATTTACAGGGTAACCGCTTTTCCGGTCAAATAGGATTCGACTGCGCCAAAGCAGATGCGCATGGTCTCCACCGCATCGTGAAGTTCCTGAGAGAGATCCAGGTCTTCCACAATCGCCCGATAGAGGTACTCCTGCTCCCGACGACACAAATCTTCATGACTCGGTTCATCGGGAATCTCGATGTACTCGTCCTCGCGCACTTTTCTTCCCTCGCTATCGGTATCACTCCAGTGGACTACCAGGGTATTCACCGCGGTGTGCTGGGACACATCGGAGGGATCGACACCGCTTACGTCTTTTCCGATACTCACCGATCCTTTTGGTCCGATGACATCTTTCACAAAAAAGGCAGTTTTGCTTATCATTGGACCCCATCCCACTTCATACCACCCCACTGAACCATCCTCGAACACAATCTGCAACGCCCCATAGTTGTGGGTGTCAGGGGGAATTTCATCCGTCAAACGTGCTGCAATCCCGTGAACCCGCATGGGTCTTGATCTCGTCATCTGGCACATGATATCCACATAGTGAATACCACAGTCAACAAGAGGGGGCATGCGTCGGATGAACTCCTTGTGCACCATCCATTCGTGAGCGAAACTTTGCTGATTCAGGTTCATCCGCATGACTAGAGGCTTTCCCATCTTTCGAGCATACTCGATAAACTTCTGCCAGGCCGGATGGTGCCGCAGAATATAGCCGACCACAAGTTTCCGTTTGGTTTCCTGCGCCACCCGCACCACCCGTTCTCCCTCTGCCACACTCTGGGCGATGGGTTTTTCCAGGAAAATGTGGCATCCCCGCTGCATGGCGTAAATGGCGTACTCAGCGTGGGTATCCACATAGGTATTGATGGACACCACCTCAGGGCTGGTAGCACGCATAGCCTCGTAATAATCGGTGAAGACCGGCACCGAAAGGCCGAGTTCCTGAGCAAGCTTTTTTGCTCGTTCTACATTTTTGGCCACCACAAAACCGACCACTTCAAAGCTTGGCAAAAGCGCATACGCCTTAGCATGCGATGCCCCCATTCCCCCCACACCAACCACCAGTGTTCGCAACACCATGTTCATCCCTCCTTCGTCTCTCCTAAGCCCAGAATCTGTCTTTCGATATCAAATGGTAAATCGTTG
>JABUEZ010000050.1 GCA_013314795.1 Candidatus Profundicultor aquiphilus
GGGTTCTGGCTCGCCTTGGCAACACCCAGCGACCAGGCGCCGGTATAGGGTTGGCCACCAATAGTGGGATAAACACCCAGTCGACCATCAGGAACATTTTGCTTCAGGAGGTCTGCAGTCCAGGTGAAGAGGCTGGCAAACTGATGAGGCTGAATAATGGCGTACCCTTCACCCTGCTGAGCGCAGGCGAAGTCAAAGTTGGCTGTCAAGCAACCAGCAGGAGCAAATTTGAGCAGATTCTTGTACTCTGTCAGAGCTTCCTTAAGAATTTCTTTGTCCTTCGCCGTAATGACAAATTCCTTCAAACTTCCATCTGCATTTCGTACCACCGTGGCGTAATCTCCACCCTTACCCCAGATCCGACAGCTTATCTCATCGTTAATCTGGTAGGCACCGGCCATCATTGCCACACCATAGAGGTCGTGGTCAAGCGGCTGTCCCTTGAGGGAATCGCCTTTTTTGCGAGTGAAGAATTCAGCCTGGTCGTAGAGTTCTTTTTCAGTGGTAGGAGGCTTCAGGTCATATCCGTACTTGGCCTTGAAGTTTGCCTGTTCTGTGGGATCGTCATAAACGTCCTGGCGGATAAACATACCCATGTGATAGGTATAGAAGGGCAGAGCTTTTTGTTCCCCGTATGCCTGACCACAGCGCAAAAGAACTGGGGAAATATTTTGAATATCTTCCTTAAACCCTTCTACACCCTTGGGGTCGTACTTTTCGGCCAGTTCGGCAAGGTTCCAGAGGTAATCTGACCACTCACAGGTCCAGGAGGTTTCCACATAGACCACATCGTAGTAACCTGTGCCAGCCATTAGCTCTACGTTTTCCTTGGAATAAACCACCGGCGACGCCACCCGTTCGATGTTTACCTTCACTCCAGTCGCTGTCTCAAATTGCTTTATGTACTCAATAACCTTATCCCAGGCTGCACCGGTTTCAACCATCATATTAATAGCTTTCTTGTTTTTAATCTCAGGAATATCTTTCAAGCCAAACTTTTCCTGAGCAAAACCAGCCAATACCAAACCAAGGGTCAAAACCACAATTAGGGCTATACCGACCACCCAGCCTACGTTTTTTCTTCTCATTGTTCTTCCTCCTTTTTCTCAAAGACACCTTCAAAGCTCATCTTGTCTTTACCAACACCCTCTAAACCCTCAAACAAACATTCACCGAGAAAACCACCATTTTTTCGTTCGCCTTCTATCACCTCCTTCTCTTGGTCTTTCAAGACAAAAAGGATTTTGTTACCTTACCTCCAGCCCATTATTCAAGGTTCGAACGATAAGTTCTTCAACCCGTTGGGCATGCAATCCACATTTCTCCAGAAGAGCCACTCTTTTTCCAGAAAAACCAAAATTATTCAAAGCCCCAAATTTTAAAAATCTGGGAACACGATCAAATCCCTGAAAAGATCGCCATAGAACGTCTCCCAAACCTCCTACTTTAGAATGTTCCTCAAGTGTCACGATCAAACTGGTAGCACAGGTGATCTTTTGCAACATCTCCACAGAAAGGGGTTTTACAAATCGAGCATTAAAAAGGAAAACCCTGTAACCTCTCTTTTCTAATCGCTCAACCACTTCCATCCCCACTCCAACAAGTTGCCCCAGGGCGATAATGACGACATCCACCGGTCCTGAAAACGTTTCGGCCGATAAGGGTTCAAAACAGCCCATCTGTATTTCCCGATGTCTCTCGAAGAAATTTTCTTCCCCTCCCCGGGCCCCAAGTCGCATATAGACCGGTCCATGAAAATCTCCCAAAAGGTACTGGCTCATGAGAAGGGTATCTTCATAATCACAGGGCTCACAGATGACTATATTTTCAAGGGTAGAAAGGATGGCGATATCCTCCAAAGCCTGATGAGTAAAACCAGCATATTGCGCAGAAAAACCAGTATCAGTTCCACAAATCTTCACGTTGAGAAACCATCGGCAGATATCGGTCCTGACCTGTTCAAAGGCCCTCATGGTGAGAAACGTGGCATACCCTGAGATAACCGGAATCAATCCCTGAAGAGCAAGCCCCGCACATATTCCCATCCCAGCCTGCTCGCAGATGCCACATTCTATAATCCTCTGGGGGTACCGATCTTTAACTTTCTTAAAACGGGATGCCGAATCTACCGAAACACAGACTATCTCTTTTCCTTCTTCGATAAGTCTTACCAGTCCTTCTTGAAGAGCCGCCCGACGATCACTCATGGGATGACTCCAGAGCCACCTTGAAAACTGACATCCAGATATTTCCTGGCTACCTCGGGTGATATGCCACAATAGTGCGAATCCACTTTGTTTTCGATTTCCACAACACCTCTTCCCTTTACGGTTTGAGCAATAACTACCAGAGGAAGTCCATTTTTCCGGTTCTTTGCCTCTCTAAGGACTTCACCTACTGCTTCCATGTTGTGACCATCGACTTCCTTAACATCCCACCCAAAGGCCGAGAACTTTTCCCCAAGGGGTTCCAGAGGATGCATTTCTTCGGTAAAACCAGAAAGTTGAAGCCTATTCCGATCCACAATCAGAGTGAGGTTATCGAGTCTGTAGTGCAGGGCAATAGGGAGACATTCCCAATTGGATCCTTCGTTGAACTCTCCATCTCCCGCAAGGACAAAGACGTGAAAAGGTTGGTTCTTCATCCGGAAAGACAGAGCAAAACCAACCCCTATAGGGAGGCCGTGGCCCAAGGAACCTGTGGCAGCGTCAATCCCCGGAATTCCCAGTTCCGGATGAATTCCCATGACGGTCTCTTCCTTTTGACCGTATTCCTGGAAGAGTTCTTCAGGCAAAAAACCTTTCTCCACCAGAACTGCATACAGCGCCAAAGCCGCATGTCCTTTGGAGAGAACCAACTGATCCCGTTCCCGCGACCACAGGTTCTTTGCATCTATCCCCAAAATGCCATTAAAAAGACACCTCAGGACTTCTACTACCGAAAGCGAACCACCAATGTGGCTTACCCCTGCATGCAAGGTCGCTTCGATAATCCTTTTCCTTACCGATGCCGCAAAACACGTCTTATCAGGATTCATATCCTTTCCTACCTCAGTAATTCCTCAATTTTGTCCATAGCTACCGAAAATTCATTCAAATTGTATTTCTGGGCTCCTGAAGCTTCTATTTCCTCCATAGAAAGGCCATCTGCGACAAGACTCCGTCGAGCAAAATCAACGCTATAAAGTTTTGCTTCCACCGCAGCAGGAACCACCAGAGGACTCTCCACCCGTTCTTCTCGAAGGAGCGTAATCCCCCATTCTATCGCTTCGGGATTCATAGTAATCACGATGGGGAGTTTGGAGAGCTCTTCGAGATGAAGATATCCTTTCCCCGGACCCTTTCGGGTAGAACAGACCAGTACTTTAGTTGGAGCATTCAGGGCTTGCACCTCTTCGACCGCTCTCTTGGCCATCAAAATCCCAAACCATCGCAATTCTTCTTCGGTCAAAGGAACCCCGGTATTTTTTTCTTCCAGCTCCGGAGAAGCCTCCCAGCGACCAACCATCATGGTGATGACCGATCTCCAGCCACTGTAATCAATACCCCGAGTTTTGCCCTTTTCAACCCCTCTTTTGATTGCCCGTGCCACATGAACCACCTGAGGTACACAAAAACATGATGTTACATTTACCGGAACACCCAGGCTTACCAGCTCTTCTATGGTTTCGATACCAGCGATCGTAGCGGGTATTTTAATCATCACATTGGGACTGATTCGAGCAAGTTTCAAAGCCTGAAATTTCATGGTCACCGCATCTTTACTGTAGCGCGGGTCAACCTGGACACAGACAAAACCAAACTGCCTTCCCCGCCGATAGAAATTGGAAAGGAACTTGTCCGTACCGAGTTTTCCCACCATCCAGTAGAGATCAAACCAGGGATATTCTCCATCGGAAGGGTTCCGAAAGTTATTTCCCCATTCCTTCACTTTTGTTACTATCTGGGGGAAAGACTGGAGAAACTTCAACACCAGGGGGGGATTCGTTGTCACCCCGTCAAAGAAAAAGAAACCACCCTCATTATGAGACATCCACTTTTTTATCTGCTGGAGAGAATCATCACTGAAGCCTTTTTCTTTGAGCTGAGTCAGAAAAGCTCGGAAAAACCCCGGATGGGCATCCCACCAGAGTTCCAGATTCCTGTTTCTTTCCTTTAAACTTTCCAATTTTGAAGGTTTAACAGCCATTACTTCTCCGGTTATCGAAGTGTCCACCAGATAGCCTCCTTTTCTGGAAAAAATATCATAAAATTATTTTCAAAAATAATCATAAAGAACATCCAGGATATTGTCAACCAGTTTGTAGCAAATGAGGAAAGAATAAAAAAAACAGATTTTGAAGATTAACGCAAAGAGAGTATCAAAAGTCACTGGGCTAAGGTTTCAGCCTTAGCCCAGTGTAGCAAATTCGGTCCTCAATTCGGTGAAAGCTTTGATAGCAGAATGCAGATGAGTAACTTCCTCAGCAATGTTTTCTTTCTGTTCAATACGTCGCAGACGAGCTTTTTCAATGGCACCATGTGTGGCGGCGATGGTTTTCTCCAGACGTTCATCCAGAGCAGCATGAAACTGGCGAAAGGTCTGATCAAGGTTTTGAAGGGTTGCCCAGCGAAGATTCTCGACATTACTCACCACCAGTTCTTCGATTTCTTCGTTTACTTGCTTCATGAGCTTACCCCGACGGACACCTGCCGGAAGAAATACGGAGAGCATCCCTTCAGGAAGAAAACTGAAATGGGTGTACCATTTGTGTGTTACCCAGTAGGGTCGCTTCTCCATGGTAAAAGCCTCAGAACTCTTAGGAGCATAGTAAGGAATGTCGAAGAGTTCGCTCGCCTTCCGACGGATAGCTTCGATCAGTTCATCAACTCTTCTCTGATAAGGTCCAAGGACTTCGGTAACCTTCTCTTCAAAGGCATGAGCCATCTCAGTCAATTCATGTTCAAAGAAAGTAGGAATAGCTTCGGCAAGAGCATCCTGAATTTTTGCTTCCAGGTTATCCGTCCGGGAATTAAGATGCGTTGCGACGATTTCCAAAAGATGCGTTCTGGCTCTTTGACGCAGAGTTTCAGCCTGTTCTTCAAGAAGAGCCACCATTCTTTTCCTCTCACCCTGTAAAAGATCCCCAATTTGGATGCGCTCTCTTTGAGCTTCCTGAATTTTTTCGGCAAAAACTTGCAAGCGCTCATCAAGGTCCACAAGGGGCATCTCCAGAGATCTCAAAAGAAGTTCAAGGTGCATGATGAGAGATTCCAGGACATCCACAGTCTTTCTCGCTATAGCGAATTGAAGAGTGCGGTTCTTTTCATGAGCGAGAAAAGTAAAGAGATATTTGGAAACCCCGTCCATACCACTCCGATGAAGAAGGGTTGGATCATTCCGTTTTTGACCCTCAAGGGCCAAACGAGCTGAAAAGGGGAAAATAAGTGGCTCAGTATCCATGCCGATTTCTTTTTGCAGAGTTTTCTTGAGGAAAGCAAGAAGGGCCACCATCTCATTTTCCTGCAGATAATCAACCTTATTAAAGATGAAAATGAGGTGTGCGACTTTGGAACGCACCGCTCGCAAAAATTCGACTTCGACCTCGGTAATGGGAGGATCAGCAGACAAAAGAAAGAAAGCCGCATCACACTGGGGAAGAAAGCCAAGTGTAACTTCGGTGTTATGGCGAAAGGTCGATCCAATACCGGGAGTATCGATGAGCACCACCCCAGCCCGCAAGAGCGACGAAGGATAGAAAACCTCTACCTGCGATACACGTTTACGATTTTCCGGATTACCCGCTTCGGTCACAAACTGTGCAAGAAAATTGGTAAGTTCTTCTCGATCTTCCCCTTCCCACTCTTCCTCTTTTTCCTCCTCAAAGAGAATGTGTACCCGGGGTTTAGGGCCATAAAGAAGAAAGGTAGGTATCGCTGTAAGCGGTAAAACCGCGGTCGGAAGCACTTCCTCACCAAGAAGGGCATTAATAAAGGTGCTTTTTCCCCGCTTGAACTGCCCCAGAACCGCAAGATGAAATCGCTCATTGAGTAATCGTTCCTTAAGACCGGATATCGCCTTACGTTCATCTTCAAACTCAGACCCCAGGTGTTCAAATGTTCCCAGGGTTTCCTCAAAAAGGGAAGAGAGATCCTTTTTTTCTTCTTTGAGCGTGAGCTCCTTGTACTCGCTCATACCAATTCCTCCTACGTTCTGGTAGAATTCACAAAGTAGGAGTCATCAACCCGTGAGGGTGGTTTTAGCGGTGAACTCCATCACCGGCTGGGGACTTTTCCCCAAAGAGCCTTTTAGAGTACCAGAAAGGAACGCCGCTGTCAAACGAAATTTTTCCCAGCAATCATCCCCAGAGACCAAATAACCCCACTCCAAGACCCGCAATGGCCGATAGTCCCAGGACAACCACCGGGTTCTGTTTGAAAAAAAACACCAGGAGAAAGGCAACCACAGCTATGGCACTCGTTATTCCAGCCTGTGGGATGTTAAGCCCCTTATAGGCCCCGGTAGCAATCGACAGGAGCGCCGAAGCGACCAGGGCTATAATTGCTCCTCGAAGACCATAGAGAACACTTTTCACCAGGAGATGGTCATAGTATTTACGCACACCCATGGCAATGACGAGCATGACGAGGAAAGGCGCCAGAACCACTCCCAATGTTGCCACCACGGCTCCCCAAAACCCCTGAACCTTGTAACCCACATACGTGGCAGCATTCAGCGCCGTAGGGCCCGGGGTGGACTCAGAGATTGCCCAAAGATCCAGAAATTCTCCCTCACTGATCCATCCATATCGAGCGATCACTTCGTGTCGCAAGATGGGAATCATGGCATAATGTCCACCGAACATCACCGCACCTATTTTGAGGAATACCAAAAAGAGTATGAAAAGATTGTTCATTCTCCCTCACCCCTCAAATGGAGACTAACCTTTCACTTTCAGAAATGGATGTTGCCTTATCCCTCAAAGAAGAGCTTCCCGATTCTCCAAAAATATCCCGATACAAATCCTCTCCATAGCTCGTCTGCAAAGGCTCACCCTCAACAAGCTTGAAAGTCCGCTGTCCTTCACTGCCTCTTTCAGCCCTCAAGAAAAGGGCATTGTTGAGCCTTTGAGTATAAAAATCATGAGCAAATTCATAATGGTGGGTGACAAAGAAAACCCTTATATTCTTCTCCAGCAAGGCACTCACCACTTGCCTGGCAATCTCGGAACCCTCTCTCTCATTGGTGGCAGAGAACGACTCATTAAAGAGCACCATGGCATGGGGGGTAAGCTCATCAACGATATCACTCATTCGCTTGAGTTCTTCTTCAAGCTTTCCACTTTTCATGGTGGCATCTTCCCTGCGCCGGTAATGGGTGAAAAGTTTCCTACAAAGACTGGCACTCAGAGATTCCGCCGGCACGAACATCCCGCACTGCATCATAAGCTGAGCAAGGCCAATACTTCGCAAAAAAGTTGACTTTCCTCCCTGATTTGCACCGGTGACGATGACCAGATCCTTACCTGAGGCATCCAGGTCATTCCCCACCACTTTATTCCTTACCATCAATGCCAGACAAGGGTCATAGAGTTCCCGTGCCGTATATCTCTTCTCGTTCGGTGGAACAGGGGCAGGAAAGGCAAGTGGTTCCCCAAGTTCGATAAGTCGCTCGTAGAGGTTGAGGCAACCAACATAAAAAGCAAGTTCCAGACGAAGCACTTCAAAGAAGCTCACGATGTGATCGGCAGACTGAGCTAAAGCATTGGCCACGCTATTCAGGCCCCGATCCCGCAATTCCGATAAAGCCCTGGCGCCATTTTCGTCTCGAGGATCAATGGAGAACGAATATACCGGAGGCCTCTTTTGCCACATTGTCTTCATCCAATTTCTCTCATATTTTGGAAATTGCCGCAGAGTATAGTCATTCCCCACATTGCCACTCCGCAAACTTGCACTCAAGAGGACCCCCTTCCGGAACCGGAGCTCTCTCAGGTGTTCCTGAACTGTACTCAGATACCCATCATCGAGTTCTTCCCGCAACATGCCAAAAAGCCGCGTAAACCCCTCCGATTCAAACCGAGCACCGTACTCATCGGCAAAATTCCGTAATTTCTTAAGTTGTTCCACAAAAAGTTGCAGGAGTTCTAAAGCACCGGAGAGAATCGAAGAAGGATAATGAGAAAAAATGCCGCCCAGGTAGGCTCTTTTTCTCGTTTCAATGGTCTCCACTGCCAAAGTATACATGCTTCTCACCACGGAAGCATTTTTGAGGCAATCTTTGAGAATCTCCTGGCGGTAACGTATGGTATCAACATCATGGAGACTGGCAAGAAGTGCAGTTTTGGCAACCTTTAATAGATAATCATCACCAGATGCCATAGCTTCAAAAAGAATATCCAACTCCAGGTCTTTCACCAGTTCCTCAAGGAGAGACGAGAACTTTTCCGAGAGAAAAAAATCCCGATCTCGAAACATGAGAAAGACTTTCATGTTTGGATCCGCTCCTTTATCTTGTCCCGGGTAAGGCGGTATTTCTCAGCAATGAACAGGGCAAAGGCAAGACCATCGGCTGGTTTTCTCAGAATTTTGTAGGTGCGTAACCCCGGATCATCAGGATGGACTGTACTTACCATGCTGACTATTCTTTCATCAAGGGAAGCAAGTTCCACCACAAACGTGACCCACACACAGAGCGCGTCAAGCTCAAGTATTTGTTGCATAATCTGAGTGCTCAAAAACACGGCGTCGTGCAAGGTGGTCGAATTAAAGATTTCGTTAACGATGATAATGCTCCTTTTTGTTGCTTGAGTTAAAATGGAATGCATCCGGACCAAATCGTCCTGAAGTTTCCCACGAAGGTTTCTAATGTCCTCTTCTCTTTCAAAATGGGTGAAAATACGATCGGCAAGGAAAAGGCAAGCCTTTCTTCCAGGCACTGGACAACCCAAACTCGCCAGATAATGCAATTGTCCGAAGGTACGAGCAAAAGTAGTTTTACCACCCTGATTTGGACCAGAAACGAGGAGCACTCGTTCTTTTCCCTGCAAAAAGAAATCGTTGCAGACCACGGATTTGCCTTCAATCATCAACTGATATGCGAGGGCCAGATCAAAGCCTTCGTAATCGTAAATCTCCTTACAGGTATCGGATATCTCCGGATAACAGAATGAAAGACCCCTTCCCCGAAATGAAGCGATATATTCGAGATAGGCCATATAAAACTGAACTTCTCGATCAAATGCAGCGACAGTATCATCCAGGAAATCGGCATTCTCAGCACAGTACTTTTCCAGATGGGAAAAAACTTCCGGAAACAATTTAGCTACCAATTCTATAATCCTGGCTTCGACATGATTCATATCCACACCGGTTGAATACTGAACCCGGTAATCCTTCACGGCATGTTGCTTGAATTTGGCAAAAACCCTTTCTATTTCCGCGCTGTAATCCGCTTCAGAGGCGTATCGCCGAACTTTAACCTGCCCACCATTGATCAAAAGACAATAACGAACCATTGATAAATCATCTTTGAGTTTTTTTGCCGTATCCCTGAGTGTCCTGAAACGCCCAGACTGCACGTAGGAAAGAAGGTATTCGCGGAAACTTTTAAATCCACGAGATTTGATTTCCATAGAAGATAAGTCCTGGGCAAATTTTGCGACCGCCTCGCAGTATGTTGCCACCGCTTCAAGAAACCATCCTTCCTTATTGTATTTATAGTACAGTTTGCCACTCAGGTTAAGGTGCAATCGCACGAGGTGCATCTTTTGGGAAAACTCTTTAACGCTTTCAAAAAGCGCTTCGTTTTCGAGATCCTGCATCACTTCCTGACGATACAAAACGGCATCCACATTCGGCAACGGAAGGTAAAAAAATACTCGAAGATGATATTCGTCCTCTCGGCTTGCAGTTATCGTTCTAACAATCTGGTCAAGATTTAAATCAACGAAAAAATCGGGCTCAGAAAGTCCCTCCCACACCCCATCTCTATTCAATTCCTCCGGGAAAAGGATGCTTGTTGCAGTCATGACTGAAAGCCTCCTTTCCTCACAGACCCCCAAGTATCAGTTTCCGGCCATAAAAAAAGGCTGACGACCACTACGTTCTCCGTAGAAGCCATCAGCCTCTAAAAGGCAATTCGGATTGCTCCGGGGGAGCTTCATCCCCAGAAAAAATTATAGCATTCTTTTCTCATTTTTCAAGAAATATCCTTCTCTAAAGGTAAAAAAACTTGAAAAACCACTTCTCCCTGGGAGTCAAAATTTATCTCCATCTTACCTCCCACTCTTTGAAGTGCTTTTTCAACAAGGTAAATGCCCAGGTTTTTTTCTGGAAGTTCCTTCATTTTGCGAAAGCGTTCCCACTTTACAAGAAGTTCCCGTGCGGAGGTATTTTCAGGGAGCGTGTTGCCAAGTGCAAGAAGGAGGTAATCTCTTTCCAAAATCCAGGAAAGGGTAACGGTACTCTTTGGCGGGCTGAATTTCACCGCGTTAGAAAAGAGATTCGAAAAGAGAAGATAAAAATCGCCCCGGG
>JABUEZ010000051.1 GCA_013314795.1 Candidatus Profundicultor aquiphilus
GCTTCAAAGAAGGGGGGTGAAAGAAAAGGCCTGTTCCCTTTACCACACGGTTAATAGAGTTAACAGGAGAAAAGGAGTCCAATATTACTTAGGGGGTGGAAAACAGTGAAAAAAAGTACATGGGTGGTTGTTTCTGTAGTTCTTGTGTGTATGATGTCTGCCCTAGCCTTCGCAGAAGAATTTATGGGATTTGATCCTCTCAACTTTAAAGGAGAAATGTTCTCTGCGGATACCCTCAAGGCCATGGTGCAGGAAGCCATGAAAGTAACCCCTCCTCGCAATGGGAAAAACTATGTTTTTGCTTTCGCCAATCTCCAGCGAGACATCACCTTCTGCATGGCTGTGGAAGAAGGAATCAAGAAAAACTGTGAAGAAGCAGGAATAGAACTGGTCATTGCCGATAATCGCCTGAGTGGTCCCACAGCCCTGGCAAATGCGGAAAGTTTTATCACTCGCAATGTGGACTTTGTCATCGAGTTTCAAACTGATGTGAATTTCGGACCTGTCATCATGCAGAAATTCAACGCCGCAAAAATCCCGGTGATCGCCATCGATATTCCCATGCCTGGAGCCACATTCTTTGGAGTGAATAACCCCTATGCCGGTTTTCTGGGCGGCAGCTACTTAGCACAGGCTGCCATTGCCAAATGGGGCATTGACCAGGTGAAAAAAGGATACCTTGTGGTTGGAGAACTTCCCCAATCGGGAGTCGTACCGGCTATGAGAACCGAAGGGCAGGTTGCAGGCTTCCTGGGCGTAGTTGAAGGTTTTCCAAAAGACCATGTCATTCTTTTTGACACCAAAAATACTCTGGATTATTCCCGCAGTCAGATGGTTAACGTCTTGGCTCGTATTCCTGAAGGAGTTCCTATTATGTGTACCGCCATTAATTGCCAGGCCTCTACCGGAATAGTCAGAGCATTACAATTCACGAAGAGAGATAAAGACGCCATCGTGGTGGGATTGGGGTGCGACGAAACCGGACAGGAAGAGTTATCCAAAGAAGGACACATCTACGTTGGCGATCCAGCTTCCTTTCCCGAGCGATATGGAAATTATCTCATCCCTGCAGCACTCATGAAACTTGCTGGTCACTCGTTACCCGAAGGGATTTTTGTTCAGCACGTCGTCGTCACACCGATGAATGTCTGTGAGCTCTATCCAAAGTGGCCCTGCGTGACACCAGAAGGATACCCTGAAGTGAAATATGAATTCCCCAAAGACGCATACAATAAATTCCTGGCCGAGCTTCGAGAGAAGTACAAAGAGTATGCACAACTTATTCCGGAGGATATAAAATAAGAATCAGCGACTCCCCTGGGAACGCTCGAAGTCCCCAGGGGAGAATGAGGAGAAATAAATATGTCGTACTTAGAAATGCAGGGCATTATCAAATCGTTTTCAGGAGTAAGGGTGCTCAACGAGGTGAACTTCTCCCTTAACCGCGGTGAAGTGGTAGCACTTCTTGGACAAAATGGAGCAGGCAAATCCACACTCATAAAAATCCTGAGTGGGTATTACAATAAAGACGGTGGAAAAATCCTGATCAATGGGGAAGAAGTCCATTTTCACGCTCCCTCAGATTCATTGGCCAGGGGTATCCGAGTCATCTATCAGGAATTAGAGCTTTTCCCAGAACTGAGCGTGGCCGAGAACATCTTTATGGGAGATCTCCCCACAAAGCGTTTTGCCGGTATACCCATACGCCAGAAAGAGGAAATCGAGCATCGCGCTCAGGAACTCCTGGAACTCTTGGGAGAACAAATTGATCCTGCAATACCGGTGAAAAAACTCAGTGTTTCTGAAAAGCAGGTAGTGGAGATTGCCAGGGCGTTGGCCAAAAAAGCTAATATCATCGTTATGGATGAACCCACTGCCACGCTATCTCAGAAAGAGGTTGAAAAACTCTTCGGAATCATCAGAAAACTTCGCGAACAGGACGTAGGAATTATCTACATCACTCACAGGCTGGAAGAAGTTTTTACCATCAGCAACCGGGTCGTAGTTCTACGAGATGGGAAAAATGCCGGATTTTTTGATACCCAAGATACATCCTGGCAGGAATTGGTTCAGGCAATGATTGGAAGGTCCCTGGAAGAATTATACCCCCGTCGAACATCGACACTTCGAGAAGATAGAATTATGCTCCGGGTCGACAATCTCGACATTCCTGGACTTTTAGAAAAAACAAGCTTTGAGTTGCATGAAGGGGAAATCCTGGGAATCTTTGGTCTGGTTGGTTCAGGAATCAACGAACTCGCCCTGGGACTTTTTGGAGCTTTACCCATCCGAGGAAAAATAGAAATGAATGGTCAAACAATTTCTATCCACTCTCCAGCCATGGCTAAAAATCTAGGATTCGGCTTGATCCCCGCCGATCGAAAACAGGAGGGCATCATTCCTGAGCTCAGTGTAATGCACAATATCACCATGGCTTCCCTGAATAACTACAAAAAAAGAGGTTTTTTACGTCGAGCCGATGAAAAAACTTGTGTTTGCGAATGGGTCGACAAACTAAAAATCAGACTCCACAGCATTGATCAACCCATTAAATCTCTGAGCGGTGGTAACCAGCAAAAAGTAGTTCTTGCCCGCTGGCTGGCAACGCAATCCAAAATTCTTATCGCTTCAGAACCAACTCAGGGAGTGGACGTGGGCACCAGAGTGGATATTTATAACATTTTCGATAATCTGGCCAAAAATGGGCTGGGCATCATTGTGCTTTCTTCTGATTTACCCGAAGTCCTCGCTCTGAGCGACAATATTCTTGTCTTGGAAGGAGGGAACATCGTTGGACGTTTCACGAAAGGAGAAGCAGACGAACAAACTATCCTCTACCTCGCCATGGGTGGAAAAGAAAAAGTCGCGAATTAAATGGTCTGCCGTACTGGGACTACTGATCTTCTACGTCGTTCTCTGCGCTGTATTCAGCATTCTCTCTCCTTTTTTTCTTACGCTTAAAAACTTTTCCAACATTGCCTCCAACATGGCCTACATCGGGATTATGGCTGCAGTGCAGACACCGCTTTTAATTGGGGGAGTAATGGATCTTTCCATGGGAGCCTCAGCACAGCTTGCCGGAGTGCTGGTAGGTATCCTCTATATGGGGGGATGGAATATATGGCTTGCCACCCTCTTTGCCCTCGGCATAGGCCTTGTTGTTGGATTTCTCAACGCCATGTCGGTAACTCGGATTGGTATTAATGCCTTTATCGCCACATTGGGTATGCTGAATGTCATTGAAGGAATTGCTCTCGTCCTCACCGGGGGGCTCACGGTTAGCATCTTGGTTCCTCAATTCCAGTTCATCGGGATGGGAAGCATCCTTGGCATTCCTTTTCCCATTGTTCTCATGTTGAGTTTCTTCGTGGTTTTTTACATCCTGCTCACGTTTACGCCTTTTGGGCGAACAGTCTACGCCGTAGGGGGAAACCCGGTGGCCAGTAAACTCTGTGGTATTAATAATACCCGGGTACTGACTGTTCTCTTTGTCCTCTCCGGGATAGCGGGCGCAACGAGCGGTATACTTGTTGCATCGATGCTTGGAGCTGCTGCTCCCGCGGCGCTTTCAGGAACCATTCTCACGGTTATCGCCTCCGTCATTCTCGGCGGAACCAGTCTCTCCGGAGGTTCAGGAAACATCTGGGGAACACTCCTTGGGGTCCTCATTTTAGGTACCCTCACCAATGGCCTGGTTATTCTCAACGTTTCCTCGTTCTGGCAAGAAGTCACCCAAGGACTTGTACTCCTTGCCGCAGTAGGCATCGATCAGATTCGTCAGCGGCGAGAACAGCGTTAAAGGGGGGTTTTAGGATGAACGCACGAGAGCGTTTTCACGAAGTGATGCATTTTAATACCCGGGTTCGTTCTATGAAGTGGGAATTTGGGTACTGGGGAGAAACGGTGGAGCGATTTTACCAAGAAGGTCTACCCAAAAAATCTTACCCTTGCCTTCCCCACACAATTTCTTCCCCCACCTCACACCTTTATGTTCCCTGTTGGCAATCTATAAAGGGTGATACACTTCCCCCTGGAATCGCCGTCATAGGAGGAGGCCTCTACTGGCCGACTCAGGGGTTTCCCCTCGATTTCGATATCCGTTCCTATTTTGGGATGGACAAACCCCAGATACTTCTCAATCTAAACCTTCTCTTCTATCCCCCTTTTGAGACCGAAATTTTGGAAGAAGACGATCACCATCTCCTCTACATTGACCTGGACGGGGTCAAAAGGCATTTTCTCAAAGAAACTGCGGTGATCCCCTCAGCCGTAGATTATCCCATCAAAAACTGGGAAACCTGGGAAATGCTCAAAAGAGAACGGCTTCGACCAGAAGAAATTCTCTTTCGCCTTCCCCCAAACTGGGATGAACTGGTAGTCCTCTATAAAGAACGAGACTTTCCCCTGGTCATCGGTGGATATCCTCATGGTCTCTTTGGAACTTTAGCAACACTCATGGGGTACGAGAACCTTTTCGTAGGATACTATGAAAACCCTGAACTCATCCACGATATCATTAAAACCTTTGTCGACCTCTGGATTAGCATCTACGAAGAAGTCCTCGCTCAAGTCGAAGTCGATGCCCTCCATATCTGGGAGGATCTTTCCTTTGGCAAAGGTCCCATGGTTTCCCCAAAAATCATTCAAGAATTCATGGTACCCTATTATCGCCGACTCACCGATTTTGTCAAAGCCCGAGGTGTTGATATCGTCCTTCTTGACACCGACGGATACTGTTTCGATATCATCCCCCTCTTCATCGAAGGTGGTATTACCGGTCTTTACCCCATCGAAGTAAGCTGTGGAATGGACCTTATACGAGTGCGACAAGCTTTCCCACAATTACAGCTTCTCGGTGGTATTCCCAAAGGTGAAATTGCGAAAGGGAAGGAGTGCATCGAAGAAATTTTAAAACCGGTTCAGGAAGTTCTCAAAACTGGGGGCTATATCCCCTTTGGGGATCACCTCATTCCACCAGAAGTCAGTTTTCATGAATTTTCTTATTACCGCACCAGATTGAACGAGATCATTGAAAAAACAGGGAAATATTAAGTATGAAAACGGAGACAACGAAGAAAGAGTAATGCTGTACTGACAACGTTACCAAAAGAATTTTAAGGGAATCTATCGAGCGTAAAATGGTAATTGACAACGTTACCACTACCTGATATACTTGTTCATGGCTTGAGAGAGCTTTCCGTATTGTCTGCAGAGGAGGGGTAATGTGCCAGACCTTCTTTTGATGGAGAATATCTGCAAGTCCTTTTTCGGTATCCCCGTTCTGAAAAATGTTTCTTTTCGGCTACGCCATGGTGAAGTCCATGTCCTTTTAGGTGAGAACGGCGCAGGGAAATCAACCCTCATTAAGATTCTGAGTGGGGCATATACCTTGGATAGTGGAAAGATCTTCCTGGAAGGTCGCGAAATCGACATGACCAACTATAATCCACAAATTGCTTCCCGGATGGGCATTGCCACTATCTATCAAAATTTTCACCTCGTGCCACACCTCACCGTTGCGGAGAACATTTCTCTCGCAACCTTCCCGGTATCCCGGATGGGTTTCATTAACTGGCCAAAGGTACGCGCTTTCGCCGAACAAGCCCTCCAGAAAGTGCAGTTACAGGTTGACCCAAATACCAAAGTCAAAAATCTTACCATGTCACAACAGCAAATGCTTGAAATTGCTATAGCTCTCGTGCAGAAAGCCAAAATTATCATTATGGATGAACCGACCGCAGCAATCAGTCGCCGAGAAACCGAAACCCTTTTTCAGATCATTCGGCAGATTAAAACGCAAGGAGTGGGTATTATTTACATCTCCCACAAACTGGAAGAAATCAGAGAAATCGGTGACACGATTACCATTCTCCGCGATGGAGAACAGGTTGGAACGATGACAGTCCATGAGGTGAATATGGACCAGGTTGTTAACCTTATGACCGGAAAGGAGATCCGTACAGATCAGAGAATAGCGCGGAACCTGCGCACACAGGAGATTTTCCGCTGCGTACATCTATCGGCTGTTGGTAAATTTGATGATGTTTCTTTCTCCGCACGGGATGGTGAAATACTGGGGTTAACAGGCCTGGTCGGCGCCGGGAAAACAGAGTTAGCCCGGGCGATTTTTGGTGTCGACCACTTTGAACAAGGAGAGATTTTCGTTCGAGGGGTCCGAGTACACCACAATACCCCGAGAGCTATGGTTGAAGCTGGCGTAGGGTATATCCCTGAAGACCGGGATACGTCCGGTCTCTGTCTGAACCGACCCATCAGAGACAACATTACCATTGTTTCCCATGCCAAGAGCCGAAACTTTGGGCTTAACCTTCGTCAGGATAATCAGGCAGCACAGCTTTTCATCCGCCGCCTTCAGATTCGGACCGATTCTCTGGAACGACAGGTCAAATATCTAAGTGGCGGAAACAAGCAAAAAGTGATCCTCGCCAAATGGTTTCAGGCACAGTGTCAGTTTCTCATTCTCGATGAACCCACCATTGGTATCGATGTTGGCGCAAGGCAGGAAATTTATCGTCTGATCCATGACTTTGTGCGCGATGAAGGACGAGGGGTACTTTTTATCTCCAGTGACCTTTCGGAGGTACTCAACATTGCCGACCGTATTCTGGTAATGGTTCGAGGCCGGATTACTGCCGAACTCTTCCCAGACGGTCTCACCAAACAAGAACTCCTCACTTATTGTCTCGGCCTTCGAAATAGCTCGCCAACGGGGTGAAAGTATGCCGATAGAACGGAACTTCTTCAAAGCCGTTTTTACTTTTATTACTCGTCAGCAATCCCTCTCCATGCTTTTTATTCTTCTCATCATGTGGGTTGTTCTGGCTTTTCTCTCTCCGTACTTCCTCACCATCAACAACATCTTCGAAATCACCCTCCAGTCGGCCGTCATCGCCCTCATTGCTGCAGGAGAATCTTTTGTCATCTTCTCCGGGGGCATTGACCTCTCAGTGGGGTCCGTTTTTGCTTTCTCCGCCATTATAGGCGGATTGGGATTAATGGCGACACAAAATATCTTCGTCTCTCTCCTGGCCTCTTTAGGGGGTGGGCTCTTTGCGGGCTTCTGTAATGGTGCCGCTATTGTCAAGCTAAAAATCCCGCCTTTTGTTGCGACGCTCGGTATGATGGGAATCGCCAGAGGCCTTGCCCTCATCCTTTCTCGAGGGATACCTATTTATGGTCTTCCCCGAGAATATATGTGGATTGGTCAGGGAAGGGTTTTTGGCATCGTTCCCGTTCCAACAATTATAGTCCTCATCCTTTTTACGGTGATGTTTTTCATCCTGCGCAACACTCGTTTTGGTCGTTTTACCTATGCCTTAGGGAGCAATGCTGAAGCAACCAGATTATCCGGAGTCAAAATTCCTCCGGTGATGCTCGGCATTTACATGATCTCAGGTGCATTTGCAGCCGTTGCGGCGGTCATTGAGTCGGCTCGCCTCGGCACCATGCAACCAGCTTCTGGAAGTGGATATGAACTCCTGGCCATTGGTTCAGTGTTTATTGGCGGCGCAAGTATTTACGGTGGCGAAGGAAACATTTTTGCTTCCCTTATTGGCGCGCTCATCGTCACCACTATTCGCAACGGCCTGAATATTCTGGGCGTCTCAGCCTTTTATCAATATGTCGTCAACGGACTTATCATAATCTTTGCTGTAGCCGCAGATCAGAGCCGAAGGGCTCGTTAAAAAGCGGTGAAAACCGCTTACTCTAAAAAGGAGGTCGTGGAAAATGGGTACGAGAAAATGGTTTGTATGTTTCCTGATTGGAGTGCTGGTATTCGGTGCGAGTATTCCAATTTTTGCCCAGGATCGATCCAAAACCATCGTGTTTATCCCCAAGTCGACGGATGTCACCTACTGGCTCTTTTTGCGGAAAGGCGCCGCCGATAAAGCCAAGGAGTTAGGTTACGAAATCGATTACCAGGGGGTTGCCACAGAAGCGGATATCGCCGGTCAGGTTAACCTCGTCAATAACATCGCCGCCACAAAGCCCGCCGGGATTCTTCTCGCTGCAACCGATGCTAAAGCCCTGCAGGCTCCGGTGGAAAACGCCATTAAAGCCGGCGTTCCGGTGATCATGGTTGATTCTGGAATTGAAGACCCATCAATTCCCTATGCCAATATCACCACCGATAACTTTGACGGTGGCTATAAGGCCGGGATGCTCCTCGCAGAAATGATCGGCAAAAAAGGCAAGGTTTCCAACATTGGCATTACCGCTGGCTCCCAAACGGGAAGAGAACGAAGCGATGGATTCATCGAAGCGATGAAAAACTTCCCCGATATCCAGGTTTTACCGGTGCAGTGGACCAATGCCGAAGCGGCCACGGCAATGAATATCGCCACGGATCAACTCAATGCCAACCCAGATATTGTCGGATTCTATTCTGCCGCTGCTCCTATGGCTGTCGGTATTGCTCAGGCCTTAAAGGCCAAAGGGTTGGATAAGAAAATCAAACTCATCACCTTTGATCCCAGTCCGGAAGTACTCCCTCTCTTTGAAGAAGGAACCATCCATGCTATCCTGGCCCAGGATCCCTATCAGATGGGGTACCGCGGTGTGGAAATGCTTGACCGAGTCATCAAAGGTGGTACCATAAGTCCTGAAGAAAAGAATATCCAGATTCCGGTGGTCATCATTACGCCGGAGAACTACAATAAGCCGGAAATTCAAAAGCTCCTCCAGACTCCCGATAAATTTTAAGCATCAGGGGTTCCCTTGCGGGAACCCCGTTTTTGTTAATGATATCTTTTGGCAAACCAGGCAACCATCCAATCGGGAAAGAAACGGCGTCCAAAAAAGGGAAGTAGTCGATTCCGCCATCCGGGGATACAAATAATTCGATTCCGTTCATAAGCAAGGATTGCTTCCCGCACAACGTCCTCTGGCTTCATTACCCCTGGTGAACCTTTTGGTCGCCTTGCCCCATTTCGGGATCGCTCAAAAAACTTTGTTTCGGTGGAGCCAGGAGCAACATACAGGACATGTACATTATGCTTTCTCCATTCAGCCCAGAGGGCCAGAGATAAACTATACACATACGCCTTGGTTGCCGCATAGACAGCAAAGTTAGAGAGAGGAAAGAAACCCGCCAGAGAACCGATGTTGATAATTCCACCTTGTCCTTTCTCAATCATGCGCTTACCGGCGTGAAAAGAAAGTTCCGTTAAAGCAACGATATTTAACCCGATCATTTCCCGATAACGGGAAAAATCTGCAGCCAGAAACTCTCCGTATACACCAATTCCGGCATTGTTCACCAGAAGGTCAACATCGAATTCCTGCAAAATACTCACCGCTCTATCAAGCTCGCGGGTGAGATCGCAATGGAGGGTTTCAAATCGCACTTTACTTTCCTGTTCAACACCCATTGTTACCCTCTCCAGTGCCTGGGGATCCCGTCCCAAAAGGATAAGATTTACTCCCTTTTTGGCCAATTCGTAGGCAAAGCACTCGCCAATGCCCGAAGAAGCTCCAGTTACAAAAGCCCATTGTCCCGGTTCCAATTTTGGCATTCCCAACACCCCACAAGCAGAAATCTATGCAGCATCAAAAATTATAAAAACAAGAAGGAACAAAAATAAGAAGATAACGCAAGATTTCTTAGACAATAGGATGAAATTACAACATTTCCGCCCCCACAATGAGTTTCACAATCTCATCGGGGGTGGTTTCGGACTTCTTCTTGTCTCCCACCTTCCGCCCCCCACGCAAAACCACGATCCGGTCAGCAACGTTGAAGATATGGCGCATATTGTGACTGATGACGATCACTGAACATCCTTTTTCTTTTAATCGGAGGATGAGATCAAGCACCCGCCGGGATTCTTTCACTCCTAACGCGGCAGTCGGTTCATCCATAATGATAATCCGTCCACCCCAGGGCATGACTCGACCAATGGCCAGAGCCTGTCTCTGGCCCCCAGAAAGATACCGCACCAAAGTTCGCAAGGAAGGCAACACAATTCCAAGTTCTTTAAGAGTACGGACGGTGTCCTCGATCATTTTCTTACGATCCACGAAAATTCCCCATCGTCCTTTTACGGGTTCCCGCCCCAGGAAAAAATTTGCCGGCACATCCCGAGTCTCAATGAGAGCCAATTCCTGGTAAACAATTTCAATACCCAGCGCCTGAGCATCGTGAGGATTGCGAATCTCCACGGGTTGATTGAGAAAAAAGATTTGTCCTTTAGTCGGTTGATGCACCCCCGCGATGATTTTCACGAGCGTAGATTTTCCGGCACCATTGTCACCTACCAGGGCTACAATTTCCTGCGGATATACTTCGAAATCAACATCCTCCAGAGCATGAACTCCACCAAAATACTTACTGATGCCCTTTAACACCAGGATTGGCTGAGGAACCTCTTCGTCCGTCAAGAGTACCGTCTCCAAAACGAGTCTCCCCCTTCAACAAATCATATCTTTCTTTTCCGATACATATCGATCATCACTGCCCCAATGATCACTGC
>JABUEZ010000052.1 GCA_013314795.1 Candidatus Profundicultor aquiphilus
AGATTACAAGGTGATTGTTCTAGCACCTTCTTCGGTACAGGAACTGGTGGATCTCACCTACCGGGCTTTCCATCTTGCTGACAAGTACCGTAACCCGGTGATCATCCTGGGGGACGGGATGCTGGCCCAGATGATGGAGCCGGTGGCCTTTGTTGAGCCTGATTTTCCTCCTCTTCCTCCCAAGGACTGGGCTATTCAGGGGAAGGGCCGGGGTGAAAGGAAATTCATCGTCTGCTTTGCTCTTGACCCCCAGGAGCTGGAAGAATTGAATCTGAGATTGCAGAGGAAGTACCGCCTGATGGAGGAACAGGAAACCGATTTTGAAGTATTTGGAGAGGAAGATGCAGAACTGCTCCTCGTGGGCTTTGGAACCGTGGGAAGAATCTTAAAAACCGTGGTGAGAGAAGGGAAAAAAGAAGGAATAAAATGTGCTCTTTTCCGTCCGATAACGCTTTTTCCTTTCCCCTACCGTCAGTTAAAAGAGAGGGCAAAAAAGGCGGGAAAAGTTCTCGTGGTGGAGATGAATCTGGGACAGATGGTGGAAGACGTGAGGCTTGCGGTGGAGGGGATGGTTCCGGTATCCTTTCATGGGCGAACCGGGGGAATGATTCCCAAGGTGGAGGAGATTCTGGAGAAGGCCCGCCAAATCCTTCGAAGTGAGGTGTTCCATGAAAGTCGTCTTTGAGAGGCCCAAAACTCTGATTAAAAAACCGTTTACGTACTGTCCTGGATGTCATCACGGGCTTGCCCAGAGGTTGATTGCCGAGGTTATCGATGAACTTGATATCGGGGCAATTACCATTGGGGTGGGTCCAATTGGCTGTTCGGTATACATCTATGAATTCCTGGATGTGGACTTCGTCATGGGTGGTCATGGGAGGGCCCAGGCTGTGGCCACGGGAATCAAAAGAGCCCTTCCGGATCGAGTGGTTTTTTCCTATCAGGGAGATGGGGATATTGGAGCAATCGGTACCGCTGAAGCGGTTCATGTGGCCAATAGAGGTGAACTCATCACCTCATTTTTTGTGAACAACGCGGTTTTTGGAATGACCGGAGGACAGATGGCTCCGACCACGCTGCTTGGGCAAAGAACCAAGACTTCACCTCTGGGGAGAGACGCCAGAACCCATGGTTTTCCTTTTAGATTGGCAGAGATGCTCAAAGTTGCCGAGGGGAGCGCCTATATTGCCAGGGTGGCGCTCACTCAGCCTCGCCTGATAAAACAGGCCAGGGAGTGTATCAAGAAAGCCTTTCTCACCCAGATTGAAAAAAAAGGGTTTTCTCTGGTGGAGATTCTTTCTCCCTGTCCTACCAACTGGGGGATGACGCCAGAAGACGCCGTCAGGTGGCTGGAAGAGAAAATGATCCCGTACTTTCAACTGGGGGAAATTAAGGTGAAAGAAGGGGTTTTCGATGGAACATCATGAGATCCTCATCGGTGGTTTTGGGGGACAGGGAATTCTGTTTCTGGGAAGAGTCCTGGCCACTGCCGGCATGGTGGAAGGGTATGAGGTGAGCTGGTTTCCTTCCTATGGTCCGGAAATGCGTGGTGGTACGGCCAATTGCACAGTCATCATTTCCGAGGAAAAGATTGGAGCCACCATTACGGATCATCCACATGTGCTCATGGCCATGAATACACCTTCTTTTCTCCGATTCGCTCCTCTGGTGCGACAAAATGGGCTCATTATGGTCAACTCTTCTCTAGTTTCCGAGTATTCTGCTTCACCGGGGATAGAAATCCTGAAGGTGCCAGCGAACGAACTGGCCGGTAAGGAAGTGAATGCTCCCGAAACCACAAACATTGTTATGCTGGGAGCCTTGCTCGCTTTTAAGCCTGTGGTGAAATTTGAGAGCGTGGAAGAGGCGCTGAAGCTGATTCTCAGGGGGAAAAAGGAGGTTTTCCTCCAGTTGAATCTGAAGGCACTGCAAGTAGGAAAACATTTTGTTGAACAAGGAGGGAAAATTAATGCTTGTTAGGGACCGGATGCAGAGGGAAGTTATTACCATACCGAGTTCGACCACCATTCTCGAGGCCCAGAAAATTATGAAGGACCGAAAAATAAGGAGGTTACCGGTAGTCGATGAAGGAAAGCTGGTGGGGATTGTTACCTACAATGACCTTCTGGAGGCTTCTCCCTCCAAGGCTACTTCGCTGAGTCGCTTTGAAATCACCTATCTTCTCAGCAAGATGACCGTGGCCGACATCATGACTCGAAAGGTGGTTTTCGTTGAGCCCGATGTACCCATCGAAGAGGCAGCTCTCATTATGAACAAGAATCGCATTGGAGGGTTGCCGGTCGTAGAAGAAGATAAACTGGTGGGCATCATTACCGAATCGGACATTTTCGAAATTTTTGTGGAGACGCTGGGAGTAAGAGAGGGAGGTTCCCGAATCACCCTGGAACTTCCCCAAAAGCCGGGTATCCTCTATGAGGTGGCCCGGATTATCAAGAACCACAATATCAACATTCTCAGCCTGGCCACTTTCTACGATGAACAGATGCCGGAATACCGCTATGTGGTGTTACGCATCGCTACTTTAGAACCGCAAGACCTGATCAGGGAACTGGAAGAACATCCGGAGATCAAAGTGAAACATGTATGGCTTAGTCCTGAGGAGGAAGAGTGATGTTTTTTCCCTATGATAAACGGCAGAAAGAAAACCTGGTCTTGCCTCAGGAAATCCAGGAAAAGTTACTGATAGAAACTCGCATTTTGCGGATGGTGAGGAAGACTTATGAGGGAGGAATGGAGAGGGTATACCTCGAACATCCCGGGGCAGTGACCATCGTGGCCACGACCACGGATAATAGGCTCATCCTGATTAAACAGTTTCGAGCTCCTGCCCGGGAATGGTTGTGGGAAATCCCGGCCGGAACTCTGGAACCCCAGGAAGACATTTTGAAATGTGCCCAGCGGGAGCTGGAGGAAGAAACGGGTTTTTCTTCCCAGGAATGGCACTATCTTTTCCCGGTCTTTCTGGCTCCCGGTTATAGCAGTGAAGTCATCCATTTCTTTCGAGCTCGAAATGCCGTCCCGGTGGAAAATGCCAGAGAAGGGGATGAGGATGAAGTAATCTACTATCTGCAGGTTGACCGAAACGAAGCGCTGGAAATGCTCCGTAGGGGTGACATTAAAGATGCCAAGACCAGGATCGGTATCCATATCTTTGTGGAGGAACAGGATGCGAATTTTCATCGCTCTCCTTGACGGAGTGGGAATGGGTGAACTGCCTGATGCTCACCTTTACGGGGACGAAGGGAGTCATACCCTCCGGAATACTGCTCTTACGGTGGGAGGGCTCAGGCTTCCTCACTTGGAAAGGCTTGGCCTGGGGTGGATTGACGACATACCGGGAGTTGACAGGGTGCTTCCCGTAGAAGGGGCGTACGGGAAAATGCGGGAACTTTCTCCAGGGAAAGACACCACCAGCGGTCACTGGGAAATTGCCGGGGTAGTTCTTTCTCGTCCCTTTCCTGTATATCCTGAAGGGTTTCCGGCAGAAATCGTGGATGCAATCCAAACGGCGATTGGCACACCCATTCTGGGCAATAAACCGGCTTCCGGAACGGCCATCATCGAAGAATTGGGAGAAGAACATCTTCGTACCGGTTTCCCCATCGTTTATACCTCGGCAGATAGTGTTCTTCAAATTGCTGCCCACGAAGAAATCATTCCCCCTGAGAAACTGTACACCATGTGTGAAAAGGTACGACAAATCATGCAAGGAGAGCACGCTGTGGCCAGAATTATTGCCCGCCCCTTCGTTGGAAAACCCGGACACTTTGAGCGTACCCCTCGTCGCAGAGACTTTTCTTTACCGCCCCCGGAGAAAACCATTCTTGACGTCTTGCAAAAGAACGGAAAAAAGGTCATCGGCATAGGGAAGATCAAGGATATTTTTGCTGGAAGAGGTCTTGACGAGAACGTCAAGACGGCCGGCAATGCAGAAACTTTCCGAGCTCTGCGAGAAGTTCACCAGAGTGGTGAAGGTGATCTTATCTGGGCTAACTTTAACGATTTTGACACGGTTTTCGGCCATCGCAATAACCCCGAAGGTTTTGCAAGAGCTCTCGAAGAGTGGGATAAGGAGCTGGGGAATTTCCTTCCCTCTCTTGGCCGTGAGGAAATCCTTTTTATCACCAGTGACCACGGATGCGACCCGACCACACCGAGTACCGACCATTCCCGAGAACATGCACTACTTCTTGCCTTTGGTCCGATGATTCAAAGAGGAATTCCCCTCGGCGTGCGGGAGAGTTTTGCCGATTTGGGAGCAACCATCATGGAAATAATGGGGGTGAGCTGGAGTGGAAAAGGAACAAGCTTTGCTTCGCTTCTTATATCCTCCTGACACTTTAGAAAAAATCATAGCAATCGTTTCCCGGTTTCCGCGAATGCCCTTCTTGAGCATTGTTACCGGCTCAGGGTGGGGAGAGGTGGTTGAGGGACGGACGCTTGAAGTGTTTTCCTACCAGGATTTTGGCATTTCCTTTCGTCGGGAGGTGGAAGGGCACTCTGGCGTGGTGCGCCTGGTGGAGAAAGATGACACCCCGGTTCTGGTTTTTGAGGGGAGGTTACACCTTTATCAGGGGTACCGTTATGAGGAAGTGGTTTTACCGGTTGTATTCTCCTTTTTATCCGGAGTTAAGGTGCTACTTCTGACCAACGCTGCCGGGAGCCTCCATCGAGAGATTCCACCTGGAAACCTTTGCCTTCTCACCGACCAGGTTGATTTTACCTTTGTACCCGATCCACCGGTATTCCAGAAAAAGCCCCTTTTCTCTGCAGAACTTCGTGATTTAGCCTGTAGGGTGGCACAAACTAAGGACTTTCCTCTTTTTCAGGGCATCTATGTGGGGGTGCTGGGGCCTTCTTTTGAGACTCCGGCAGAAATCCGGATGCTTGCTCACTTTGGGCAGGTTATAGGAATGTCCACGGTCAAAGAGGTTAAAACGGCTACAAACCTTGGTCTTCCGGTTTGCGGTCTTTCACTTGTCACCAACTGGGGTAGTGGTATCGCTTCCTTGCCTCTTTCCCATCAGGAAGTCCTGGAAACTTCTTTGCGCTCGAAACGCCTGATGCAGGAATTTACCGGTGCTTTTATTCAGGAGGTTGCCAGAGCGTGGAGATCGTAGTCAGCCATGAAGGGACTGACTTTGACGCCTTCGCTTCCATGTTTGCCGTTACCAAGCTCTTTCCAGGAACTCAAATTGTCCTGGGTGGAAGCGTTAACCGAAATGTGCGCCATTTTCTTTCTCTATATGGGAAGTTTTTTCAGTATCTCAGAGAGAAAGACATTGACTGGAAGCAGATTAAAAAGGTGTATGTGGTTGATACCCCATATTTTGAACGTCTGGGAAAGGTTGGAGAACTGTGGCAGAGAGGAGAGGTTGAGTTTTCGGTTTTTGATCACCATCCTGAGGAAAAGCTGAGAAAGATACCCAATGTGGTTCTCAAGGAGTATGGGGCCTGCACCACGGTTCTCGTAGAAATGATTCAAGAAGCCTCCCTTCCTCTTTCCCCACTGGAGGCAACTCTTCTTCTCATCGGCATTTACGAAGATACCGGGTTCTTTACCTTTCCAACCACTACCGCCAGCGACCTTCGGGCTTCTTCTTTTCTTCTTTCCCAGGGAGCTATGGTAAGCTATGTTCCCAGATTTACCAGAGTCCCGTTAACGGCCGAGCAGCGAGAAGCGCTGCAAAAAATGATTCAATCGCTTTCTTTGAAGGAGATCGGGGGGATCCCGATTCATTTCTGCCAGGTAAAATTCTCGGAGTACATCGACGGTGTATCGCTTTTAGTCCATAAACTCATGGACTTAGAGGAAATTGAGGTGCTCTTTGCACTTTTTGAAATGGAGAACAAGGTCTATGTCATTGCCCGGAGTCGTCTGGAGGACGTTAATCTCACTGAAATCATTGGCAAAATGGGGGGAGGGGGGCACCGCAGCGCAGCTTCGGTTGCCTTTAAAGGGAAAAGCTTGAAAGAAGTGAAGGAGGAAATCCTCAGAGTTCTTCAACAATCTCTCTCCTTCATCAAAGCGAAAGACGTCATGTCTCAGCCGGTCAAGGTCATTGCCCCTGAGCAATCGGTTGAAGAGGCATTTCTCACCATGATTCGTTTTGGTTTCGCGGGGTTACCGGTGGTGGATAGCACCGGGAAGCTGGTGGGAATGATTGCCCGGCGGGACGTGGAAAAAGCCATGTATCATGGTTTGAAGAACGCTCCGGTTAAGAGTTTCATGTCCACCCACCTTGTGACGGTCAGTCCTGAAGATTCCGTGTTCCGGGTGCGTAACCTGATGGTGGAAAAGGATATCGGTCGCATTCCTGTAGTCAAGGGAGACACCATTCTGGGGATTATTACCCGCAGCGATATCCTGCGTGTTTTCCATGAGCGAGAGAACACAGTTCTGCAAAAATTGACCCGCCGTAATCTTGCTGAGAAGCTGTACCTGCATTTTGATAAAGATACTCTGGCCCTCCTCAATGTGATTGGGACTCTGGCGAAGCGAATGGGTGTCAAAATTTATCTTGTGGGGGGAGTGGTACGGGACATTATTCTCGGTTACCCCAATTACGACCTGGATCTGGTGGTGGAGGGCGATGCCATAGAGTTTACTCAGAACCTGCATGCATTGCTTCCTGGGAAAGTGGTACCCTATCCTCCCTTTGGCACAGCTATTTTTTTTCTGCGTGATGGCAAAAGGATCGATTTTGCTTCAGCCCGTCACGAATTTTACCCTTACCCTGGTGCACCGCCCCAGGTAGAGTACAGTAATTTGCGACGAGACCTCTTCCGCCGGGATTTCACCATCAATGCCATGGCCATCAGCATCCACCCGGATAACTGGGGAGAACTGTTTGATTTTTTCGGAGGTCTCAAAGATCTGGAGGGAGGAATTCTACGTATTTTGCATCCTTTGAGTTTTGTGGAGGACCCAGCCCGGTCGATCCGGGCAGTTCGGTTCGAACAGAAGTACGCGTTTCGGATTGAACCATTTACCATGAGTCTTCTAAAGCAAACCATTCGGGAAGGGCTCCTGGAAAAGATCAAACCTGATCGACTCAAAGAGGAGATTCAACTCATTCTCCGCCTGCCGGGATTCTACCGCTATCTTTTTCGCCTATATCAGTTGGATATGTTTCCCGCCATTTTTCCTGGATGTGTCTGGAAAAGGGAGTATGAAGAAATTTACGTTCGTCTTCAGACCATCGTCAGCGACTTTGCTGACCAGGAGATTGATTCTTTTCTGTTCAAACTTTCACCGATCTGGGGTGACATGTTACCGGAGTCACTCGCAAAGTTAAAGGAAAAAATGAGTCTCTCCAAAAAACGAGTCCACAAAATCAGCAGTTATCTGGAGAAAAAAGAGGTCTTTGAAAGAGAAATTCAGGACCCTCGTCTTTCTAATTCCAGGATCTATCTCCTCTGTTCCGAGATTTCTCCTGAATTCCTGCTCCTTTCTCTGGCCAAATTTTATGATGTACCGATTGTGCGGGAACGGATTGCCTGTTATTTTCGAGAGTGGATACCAGCACAGCCTATCCTTGATGGAAGTGCTCTGCGGAGAATGAATATTGAAGAAGGGCCAGTTTATGCTAAAATTCTTCAGGAACTCAAACTGGCGAAAATAGACGGAAAAGTCAAAAACCGGGAAGAGGAAGAAAACCTTGCCAGAAGTCTTTGGGAAAGGATGAAGAACGTTGACCAGAGAAAAGATATTTAGTGGCATGCGACCAACGGGAAGGATGCACATTGGTCACTATTTTGGAGTTCTGAAGAATTGGGTAAAGCTTCAGGAAGAGTATGATTGTGTGTTTGGTGTCGCCGACTGGCATGCCCTCACCACCAGCTTTGAGGATACCGAAAACCTTACCAAGAATGTCGTGGAAATGGTGATGGACTGGCTGGGCGTGGGTATTGACCCGGAGAAATGCATTCTCATGATCCAGTCTCTGGTTCCAGAACATGCCGAACTCCACCTTCTTTTTTCCATGATTACCCCGGTGGGATGGTTGGAAAGAAATCCGGTGCTCAAACAGCAACTCCAGGACATGGGGCTCAAGGAAGCGGTGGGGTATGGTCATCTGGGGTATCCAGTGCTCATGGCTTCGGACATCCTCATTTACAAGGCCAACAAAGTACCGGTGGGAGAAGATCAGGTGCCCCACATTGAAATCACCCGGGAAATTGCCCGTCGGTTCAACTCTCTCTACAGGGAGGTTTTTCCAGAGCCTCAGGCTCTTCTTACCGAATCACCGCGTATTTTGGGAATCGACGGGAGAAAAATGAGCAAAAGTCTGCAAAATTACATCTCACTTTCTGAACCCTCTGAGGATGTCCGTCGTAAGGTCATGTCCATGTTTACTGACCCTGAAAAAGTTTATAAAAATGATCCTGGTCATCCGGAGCGGTGCAATGTTTTTTCCTTCCATAAGGCAACCGAAAACGAAAACCTTCTTGCCATTGAAGACGACTGTCGAAGAGGAAAGCTGGGTTGTGTAGCCTGCAAAAAAGATATGGCTGAGCGGATGGTTCGTTTTCTGGAAAAAATTTCTCCCCACCGGGATCGGTATGTGGGCAAGGAAAAATTGGTCGAAGAGATTCTGTTCGAAGGAAGTCGAAAAGCACGTCTTCGTGCTCAGGCAACGCTTAATGAGGCCAGAAGGGCTATGAGGATCGATTATGGTGGGGAAGGATTCTCCGGTAAGTAATGATTCCTTTGAAGAGCAGATCAGGATGCTCGAAGAACTTCTGGAGAGGGCAGAAACCCTGCTTGATGAGGTGTTGGGGAAAGACGAAGAAAGCGAAAAAGAGGTTGAAGTTTCTCTCGAGGAAGAACATCCTGAACTCTTTGAACTTTTCGCTCAGTTGTTATCGACCTTGAAGGAAAAAGAGGAAAGTACGCTCAAGGTGCCGTGGGCCAGATGGAAAACAATTCAGGGCCAGCATGTGCTGAACTGGGAAAAAGTAACCCTCTCGGACCTTCTGGCCCTTTATCATACTTATCTTGACCGGAGTGAGAAGGGAAGAGAGGTTCCCATCGATGACTCTTTCGAGAAACTCCTCGCCGAACGGCGCAGGTTGGTGCTGGAGGTTTTCCAGCGGAATTCCGGTAAGCCTTTACCCATGGAACTTTTTTTCCGGGATTGCCGTAACCCCAGAAGCACCATTGCCACGTTTCTCGTGCTCCTTGACCTTGTTTTTCACAAGGAGCTGCGCATGATGGAAAGTCGGGGTAAAATCTATTTCGAAAAGAATGGAGCAAGCGAAGTTTTTGAAGAATCTTCTTGAAGCTTTGCTTTTTTCTTCGCCTCGCCCCCTGACGGCGGAAGAGATGGCGAAATCAATCGAGGCGAGCGTAGAGGATATCTTGCCCCAGCTTGAGGCGTTACAGAAGGAATACGAGGAACGTGAAGGGGGTCTGGCGATACGTTTCCGGCGGAACAAATGGCAAATGGTCGTTAAACCCGAGTATGGTGCGGTCATCAGGGAAAGATCGAAGGGTGCTTCCTCAAAGACCATTTCTCGAGCTGCTCTGGAAACTCTGGCTATCATTTCGCTCTACCAACCCCTCACCAAAACGGACGTGGATCTTCGAAGAGGAGTGGATTCTTCACAGGCTATCAGGACACTTCTTGAGTACGGTCTTGTCACCATCTGTGGAAAAAGTGAAGCTCCAGGAAAACCATTTCTTTATCGGGTAACCGAAAAGTTCTTTGAAACCTTCGGTATCGAGGGAGAAGACGAGTTGCAGAGGATACTTCGAATGTTGAAAGAAAATGGAGAGACTCAATAAATTTCTGGCTCGAAGAGGTATAGCATCCCGCCGCAAATGCGATGAACTCATTAAGGAAGGAAAGGTCAAA
The DNA here is from genome assembly GCA_013314795.1 of Candidatus Profundicultor aquiphilus. Lineage (GTDB taxonomy): Bacteria > Atribacterota > Atribacteria > Atribacterales > Caldatribacteriaceae > Profundicultor > Profundicultor aquiphilus. The sequence continues at coordinate 9,882 of JABUEZ010000052.1, forward strand.
GTAGCGGGAAAGGTGGTCACTAATCCAGCTACAAGAATAGGCGAGGGTGTGCAGGTCGAGGTTGAGGGATATCCTCTTCCTCGGGAGGAGAAATCAGTCTACATCATGTTCTATAAACCTCGGGGGTATCTCACCACTGTCTGGGACCCTCATGGTCGATCGACCATCATGGAGTTCTTTAAAGGGATTCCTCACCGGATTTTTCCGGTGGGAAGGCTCGACTACGAAAGTGAGGGGTTACTCTTTTTGACGAACGATGGTGAGATAAGCTACGTTCTTACTCATCCCCGCTTTCAGGTAGAGAAACGATATCTGGTATATGCTGCAGGGAGAGTTGAAGAAGAAGCCCTGCGCTTTATGGAGCGGGGAGCGGTCATCAAGGGTGTATCATATCGAATCATTTCTGGGGTTGTACGGATTTATCATCCGGAATACACCGTTGCGGAAGTCGTTCTCACCGAGGGGAAGAAGCACGAAATCAGGATTCTGTTTGATTACCTGGGACATCCCGTGTTAAGATTGATACGCATGAGTATGGGTCCCATTGTGCTGGATGATGCACTGCTACCTGGGAAATGGCGGTATTTCCGGGA